>CALUUR010000017.1 GCA_944324015.1 Candidatus Gastranaerophilales bacterium | reverse complement strand
AACCGAAGACCTGTTAAACGCGAGAGAGCAAGAGCGTCCCTCTGAGCCCAAAATAAAAAGACAGGTTTTTATCCTGTTTTTTATTTTATAAGGGGCGAGAACCACAAGGCGTAAGCCTTGTCCGGTTCGAACGCGAACGAGCTGAAGACGAAGGTTTGCCTGCAAAATCTATAAATCATTTCAGCAGGCAACCGAAGACCTGTTAAACGCGAGAGAGCAAGAGCGTCCCTCTGAGCCCAAAATAAAAAGACAGGTTTTTATCCTGTCTTTTTATTTTTTAAGTTTTTTATTTTATTTATTGTTCCCGCCGAATAGCCATCCGAGAACTAAGCCTGCTCCTGCCGCGATAGCCGCCCATTTACCGGCTGCTTTCCATTTAAAATTCTTGAATGCTTTCTGGATATTTTCAGGAGCGCTTGCTTTTAAACTTTTTGCAGCATCATCATAGTATGCGCTAACTTTACTGTTTAATGTTTCTCTTGTTGTTTTAACAAGTGTTTCTTGATTTGCAATTTGAGTTGTATAGTCTGCGACAGCTCCTGCTTTGTTTTTATATTTTGCAGCAAGTTTTTTTGCTTCTGCTTCAATAGCTTTTTCATCTCCTTCAATTCCAAAAGTTTTTGCATTTTCTTTGAAGAATTTTTCTAAATCAGCATCGTCTGCTAGAGATTCAAGTTTTGCTCTTTGTGACTGAAGTTTTGCAAGTTTGTCTTTTCTTCCCTGAAATGTTTGTTCTATTGTTTCATTGTATGCCTCTTTAGCAATTTTATCGAGGTCAATTTCACTTAATTCTTTGTGAATTGCTTTTGCCTGTTCCTGAGTCATTGCAGATTGAAGTTCAGCAGGTGCTTTACCCGTTTCTGCATAGGCTTTTATATTTTCAGAATTTATCCCTTCGGGTAAAGTTACACCGACTTTTTCAAAAATTTCTGCTTTTTTATCTGCGAATAATTGTAAGCCTCTTTGTTTTGAAACTTCTTTTACATCTATGTCAACGGCTTTTAAGATATCATCATTAAATTTACCGTCTTTAACCGGAGCCGGACCGAAGAAATACATTCCTGCTCCTGTGCCGACACCTGCAGCTGCACCTAATTTTAAACCTGTTGACAAACCGGAACCGGATGAACCTGATTTTTCAAACGTATCGGCTGACGGCTGTGTGTAACCTTGAAATGATGTTTGAGACCCGCTATTTTGGCTGTAATTTTGAAACATTTGTTGAGCCATAAAATCATCATTTGTTGCTCCTGTTGAATACGGATTATATAAACCGTAAGGGTTGTTATACAATCCTAAGCTGTTAATTGGTGTAGACATAAAATACCTTTACCTTTCCATAAAATTTAAATAACCTAACCTTATTTATATAAACAATTTTTTCTTTTAAAAATTGCTTTTTAGAATAAAGGAAGGTTAATATTTCTTTACAGAGATAAAGACTCAAATAATTTTTCAAACTCGGGGAATGATATATTTACCCATTCAAAACCGTTTATAGACAAAGGCTTTTCGCAAATAAGTCCTGCAACAAATAAACTCATTGCAAGTCTGTGATCGTGATATGTTTCAACTTCAACTCCGCCCTTTAAATTTGTCCTGCCGTTAATAATAAATCCGTCGGGAGTTTCTTCTATGTCAGCTCCGATTTTTTGTAATTCGGTAACAACAGCTTTAATCCTGTCAGATTCTTTGTTGCGTAAATCCTGAGCATCTTTAATAATTGTCGTGCCTTCCGCTTGGGTTGCAAGAACAGCTATAACCGGAAGTTCATCAATAAGACGCGGGATAAGACTGCCCTCTATGGTACAGGCTTTCAATTCTGAATAAGATATTTGAATATCACCGACAACTTCTCCTGAAACAGTTCGTTTGTGAAGAATTTGAATATCCCCGCCCATTTTTGCAACAACTTCAAGAATACCTGTTCTTGTCGGATTTAGACCTGTATTTTTCAGAATAATTTTTGAATTTGGAACAATTAAACCTGCAACAATAAAAAATGCAGCAGAAGATATGTCTCCGCAAATTTCTATTGTACGCGGTTCTAATTCTGATTTTTCAACGGTAACTGTATTATTATTAACAGAGATGTTTGCTCCCATATATTGGAGCATAATTTCCGTATGGTTGCGTGAAACATAGGGTTCTGTAAAGCTTGTTTTGCCTTGTGCGTTTAGCCCTGCAAGCAGAATACAGGATTTGACCTGCGCAGAAGCGAGTTTTGAAACATAATCAATACCATGCAAATTTTGTCCGCGGATATATAAAGGTGCTTTATAATCATTTGATTTAATCTCTGCTCCCATAAGAGAAAGCGGTTCAATTACACGTTTCATCGGTCTTTTGGAAAGACTTTCATCTCCGATAAGAGTAGAATTAAATTTTTGTCCCGCAAGAATACCTGACATAAGCCGCATAGTGGTTCCGGAATTTCCGCAGTCAAGGTTGGATGAAGGTGCGGATAGTTTTCCCGTAGAATTAATTATCAATAGGTCATTTTTAAACTCTGCGTTAATCCCGAGTGTCTTACAAACGTTGAGCGAGGATAGTGGATCCTGCCCTTTTGAAAAGTTTTTAATTATTGATTCCCCTTTAGCTAGCGAGGTAAACATTACGGCTCTGTGTGAAATTGATTTATCGGCGGGGATGTTAACTGAGCCTTTTAGACCGTTTTTATTTTTATTGATAATTTTTTGCATAAAATAAATTTAGCATAAAATAAATGTTTGTGCTAATATAAGAATACTCAAATTGAGCGGAATTTGAGTAAATAAATCTAAAAACCAAAGAGGGGTGTCCGAGCGGTTTAAGGTGCAATCTTGGAAAGGTTGTGTGGGAGCAATTCCACCGTGGGTTCGAATCCCATCCCCTCTGTTTTTTATTTAAGTGTTATATAGAAAAATTTTTTATATATAATTATTTTGTGGATTATATTTTTACGGAAAGTTCTAGACTTATTTTTAGAAGGATGTCAGAGCCTGATTTTTCAGATGTAGCAGAAATGCTCAAAAATCCAAACGTTATGTATGCATGGGAATATGAGTTTGACGATGTTGATGTCTTGGGCTGGATAAAGAAAAACAGAGAATATTACAAAAAATATGGCTTAGGTTATTTTCTGGCGGTTGATAAAACTTTAAATGAAGTTGTCGGACAGATTGCACTGATGCCTGATATTATAGATGGTGTTGAATATTATGAAATAGGTTATATTCTAAAAGAAAAATTCCGGCACTTGGGTTATGCTCTGGAAGGTGCAGAGGCGATGATAAATTATGCATTTAACAAGTTAAAATTGAAAAATGTAATATTTGAAATCCGTCCTGAAAATCAACCCTCAATAAAGATAGCAAAAAAATGTGGAGCAGTTGTTACCGGTGAATTCATCAAGGATGTTAGCGGTAAAAATATGAAACATCTAATTTTTACTTTATATAATAAAGTTTATTAGTATTTTTATTTTTTTATAACAACTTTTTCATACATATTATTATGTGGTGCATTATTGCCCAGTTTAATTATTTTTTCAAGCGCAAATTTTAATGGATTAAGATTTTTATCATTTTCATAAGTTGTAACTTTTTCAAGAATATAGTCATCATAAGTTTTGGGAGTTATAACAGCAGGTTTTGGAATATATCTTGAAAAGTTTATTCCTGATTTACCGTCTTTTTCAAAAATATCAACTTTTAGACGTGTTGTAAGGTATGCATTGTCAATATTTTTTCTTGCTGTATTAAGACGATTAAATTTTCCGTGTCCAACGGCATATTCTGCTATATCTTTCAAAGATTCACTGTGAATAAACTTTGCTTGAAATGACGTATAATTTATTTTTTTATCATGAATTTTCATATTATTTTAAAAATATGAACAAAAATTTTTTTGTTATTTTTATTAGTGTAAGAAAATTTTTAAATTGAAAAATATTAAGAAAATTAATATTTTCCTTAATAATTCTTATAGGTTCAGCAATAATTTTAATTCTTGGTTATTAATATGATAGAATTGTTTTGAGAAGGTAATAATGTTAACGCGTGTATCTGGAAATAAAGTTGAGTACGATATAAGTACTTATAAAATAAATACCTATAGAAACCATAGAAAAGAAAAAACTGATAATAATATTAAATTTATGGTTGCTGCTGGTTCATCTGTTAGTACTTTATTGCCTCTTGTATTAATTGCCAAAAAGCAGAATGTAAAAATTTATAATATTAAATATGGCATTAAAGAGTTATTATCTACAAGTACATGTGGTATCGCTGGCGGAACTCTTACCGGTTTAGCACTAGATAAGAAAGAATACCGTAAACAAAAACTTAATGAAGGAGTGTTTCAATTTATGAATTCTACTGTTCCGACTTTAATATGTGCAGGGTTACTGGCGTTAAGTGATAAATTCAGCTCCCTGAATAATACAGCTTTTAAAATAAGCGGAACTCTTTTCGGGTTATTTGCCGGTATGCATCTTGCGGCAACCCTGTCAAACAAAATCAATGACCCTTATGATAAAGTTCCGGATAGGAAACTTACAATAAAGGATTCTATTGCTAATATTGATGATGCTTTTGGTGCCCTTGTACTGGCTAAGGTTCCGATAGCTGAAAAGTTACATGCAGATAAAATACTTCCTGTTATATTTAGTTGGTGCGGTTATAGAGCCGGCGTAAGCAATTAATTGTCGTCATCACTTTCTATTTTTATCTCACCGTTTTCTTCTACAAATTTTTTCTTATTAAAAAGTTTGTTAATTAGCGGTTCTCTTGATGAATTCTTTTTTTCAAACCTTTCTTTTTCTGTTTGGACATCATTATAGTCATTTAAAACTTCCTGTCTGAACCGTTGCTGATTAATCATCTGCATATCATGCACCTGAATAACAGCGGCATCAGGCGGTGTAAAAGCTGTTGCCGGTAATGTTAAACATAAAAGGAATATAATCAGGTAAAAGATTTTCATAACATTCACTCCTATTTTATACGGAAAACAACATTTGCGACAGCTGTGACTTTTTTATCAACCGTTGTAGTATCATTAATCCCCATATCTGAAACATTTGTTGAATCTACAGGGGTTATCTGGAAAACTCCCATGCGCACTGATTGAATTTTCCCTGGTTTATTATGAGTCGCCTTAAGCATTGCAGTTGCCCTGTCTTTGGCATCTGTAGTTGCTTCCTGTAACAGTTTAACTTTTAAATCCCCTAGTTTTGAATAAAAATATTCAGGTGAACGGACATTTATATCAATTCCTTTGTCTAATAATTGTTGAATATCTGTGGATATATCTTTTATTTTTTGCACATCATCTGATTTTATAATAACCAACTGGGAAAGATTGAAATAGGCAATTTCGTTTGTCATATTTCCATTCGGAGTATATCTGTACGAATTATATCCGCTGGCCGCTTTTACTTCAATATCTGTTATTCCTTTGTCCTGCAAATATTTCATAACAACAGGCAGCTGATTTTTTACGGCATTATATGCACTTTGTTTATCAGGTTTGCGTGCATTCAATTCAATCTCAAGTCGTCCTGAATCAGATTTAACAATCTGGTAAGCAGAACCGGTAACTGTGATGCTGTCTTTTGAAACATTACTTGTACCTACCTTTACAGCCAAAATTAGTCCTAATGATAAAATTACTGCTAACCACACCAACTGAAATTTTTCAAATTTTTCTAACATAATACACTCCTTAAAAAAAATTATATGAAATATTATAAACTATTTTCAAGAAAAATCAATTGCATGTGACAAAAAAATATGTTACAATTTTTTACAAAAAAGCAGGTGTTTATGAATAAATATATAAAAAAAGTTTTAAACGGGCTTAAAGAAAAAAATATTAATGAAAGTGAATACCTTCAAGCAGTTGAAGAAGTTTTGACTTCAATTGAACCTATTATTGATAATCATCCTGAATATGAAAGGACTGCTCTGCTTGAACGAATGATTGAACCTGAAAGAATTATTACATTCAGAGTCCCTTATGTAAATGACAACGGACAGACTATTGTCCATAGAGGTTATAGAGTACAGTTCAGCAGTCTTATCGGACCTTATAAAGGCGGATTAAGATTTCATCCGAGCGTCAATCAAAGCATTATCAAGTTTTTGGGATTTGAACAAATATTTAAAAATGCACTTACAGGTCTTCCTATAGGCGGGGCAAAAGGCGGTAGTGATTTTAATCCTAAAGGAAAATCTGATGATGAAATTATGCGTTTTTGTCAGAGTTTTATGACAGAATTACAGCGTTACATAGGTGCGGATGTTGATGTCCCGGCAGGCGATATTGGAGTCGGAGAAAGAGAAATCGGGTATTTATTCGGTCAATATAAAAGAATTAAAAATATATATGAAGGCGGGGCTTTGACAGGTAAAGGGCTTTCATACGGCGGCTCGCTTGTGAGAAAAGAAGCAACCGGATTCGGACTTATATATTTTATGCGTGAAATGCTTGCTCATAACAATCAGACTCTTGAAGGGAAAACTGTTACCATATCAGGAGCCGGCAATGTCGCAATTTATGCCTGTCAAAAGTCTCAGGAATATGGCGCAAATGTGGTTGCAATGGGTGATTCATCAGGATGTATTTATGATAAAAACGGTATTGATTTAAAACTTATAAAACAAATAAAAGAGGTTCAGCGCGGACGTATTTTTGAATACCTAAAAGTACATCCTGAGGCTGAATATTTTGAATGCAAAGGGGGAGACTCTCCTATTTGGAATATAAAAACAGATATTGCACTTCCATGTGCGACGCAAAATGAAATTACATTAAATTCGGCAATGAAACTTGTGAAAAATGGTGTTATCGCAATAGGTGAGGGTGCAAATATGCCTTGTACAAAAGAAGCAACTGAGTATTTTTTGAAAAATAATGTACTAGTTGCACCGGCAAAAGCTGCAAATGCAGGAGGAGTTGCGATTTCTGCAGTTGAAATGAGCCAGAACAGTATGAGGTATTACATGTCTTTTGAAGATGTTAATACAAAACTTAATGATATTATGATAAATATTTTCATAACTTGTAAAATAGCATCAGATAAATATAATTTAGGACATAATTATATGGCAGCTGCAAATATAGCTGCGTTTGAAAAACTTTCTTGTGCTATGAATGCTCAGGGGATAGTTTAAGGAGTAAACAAACTATTAATCCTTTCCTGTGAGCAGGTCATAGGATCTTTTTTTGTATACTTGTAAATATTGTATTTACAATATTCATTAACAATAGTTTTATATTTTTCTATTTCCCGTTTGTTCATGTCTATAACAAAATTAGACATTAAAACCGGATATTGATCTTTGTAAGTTTCATCTTCAATATTATTAGAAATAGGGAATACAGAATCCACAAGCCTTTGCCTGTCCGACTGATAAAGGAGACAGGTTGAACGTATGTAACCTGCAAACCTGCTGTCTCTTCTAAAGTTATCTGATACTCTCCTGCATACATCATTGTGTAACTTTTGGCTTTCTATCATTGCATTATAAGCTTGTCTTTTTTCTGTAGTATCAGCTGCAAATCCGCTAACAGCAATATTTAATAATATCATAATTAATAGTAATTTTTTCATATGTAAAGTATATAAGATTTAGTATGACATGGCAGGAATTTTACATTCATTAATACAGGGCAGTTCTATTTTATAAATATTGTAATTAGATTCTTTGCTTTCTGCGTAAATTATTCCGTTATGGGCATTAATAATTTGTTTTGCAAGATAAAGTCCCAGTCCGCTTCCTACTTTATCCATTTTTTCTGCTGCTGTAGCATAACGTTTAAATAAGTTATCAATTTTTTCTGAGGATATATAGGGACTTTCAAAACCAAGAGATAAAAATACATTTTTACCGTTATCTGTCTTTTTTATATCACAAATAATTTCAGTGTTTTCGTATGCATTGGATATACAATAGTCTAATAAATTTTCAAAAGCTTTTTTAATTTGTATTTTATCTGCATATACTGTAAAAAATTTTTCTTTTGCTTTGACTTTAATTTGGATATTTTTATTATGCATTGATTTGACAAATTTATGGAAACATTCGTCCATAAGTTTCATAACTTGAATTTTTTCAAAAGTTAATGAAATGTCTTTATTTTCATACTTATATGTTGATAAGAGAGTTGAGAGCATGTCATACATGTAACGGCAGGAATCAAGTGTTAAATTAATAATTTCTTTTTGCATTTTATTAATTTTTCCTAAATTCCCTTTAGTAAGCAATTCTAATGCTCGAATTTGAGCAAGTGTAGGAATTTTTAAATCATGGCTCAGGGTTGATATATAAGTTTCACGCTGTTTTTGTGCGGCCTTTTCAATATCAATATTTCTGCCGAAGATGACAAAACCTTTAACCTCATTTTTTTCATTTAATATTGGAACTTTTCTTATATTAAACCAGTTTTGTCTGCCTGATTTCAATTTAACAATTTTGTCGGTTACAAAAGGCTCTTTTCTTTGAATAATAAGTTTATTTTCCTCGCGAATCATTTCAAGAGTATTTTTTTCAAAAACCAACTCCGGATACCTTAATATTTCAATATTATCTTCAGCTCCAAAAAATTTTAAGGCCTCTGAATTTCCCGTAATAAATCTGCAGTCAGTATCAATAATATAAGTTATAAGAGGCAGGTTATTAATTATAGTTGTAAGATGGTTTGAACTGTATTCTATTTGTCTGATTAGTTTATTTTCTCGTTCTGTACTTTCTTTATAAATCTGTTTTTGTGAAATATGTAAAACAAAATAAGTATTAATTAAACAGCATAAAATTATAAAACAGAGTATGAGTAAAGTACACTGAAAATTTAAAATGAAACATAAAGATGTACTGATAACCAGAGATGAAATAACACTCAAGATATAATTTTTTGCTAAATTCGGCATACTTTCCTCTATTTCCCAATTAGTATAACAATACTAAATTAAGAAATAAAAAAATACATTCCCCACATGTGTAATTATTAATTATTCACAATTACATTTTTTCTTGCTTATTGGGCTGCCGAATATCATTCTTAAACCGCCGAAAGATTTCTTCATTGTACAATTTATGCCTGAAGTCATTTC
Source organism: Candidatus Gastranaerophilales bacterium (assembly GCA_944324015.1). Classification (GTDB taxonomy): domain Bacteria; phylum Cyanobacteriota; class Vampirovibrionia; order Gastranaerophilales; family Gastranaerophilaceae; genus Stercorousia. The sequence goes on along the minus strand of CALUUR010000017.1, from coordinate 25,749 downwards.
TTCAAGATTGCATAAAATTCTGTTTAATTCCTCTATAGTACACCCGATTTGCGGAACAGTTTTATTAAACTCACCTGTTATTGACTTAATATTATTTCCGACAACAAGAATATCATCCGTTGTTGATGTCATAGCTTCTTTGTCAAAAGAATTGTCGATATTTCCGGTCAGACTGCTTACATTTTCCGAAATCTTAACAAAATTTTCACCGCTTTTACTAAGCTCTGACGAAGCTTTTACGACATTTGGCCTAACATCTGCCGCTATAGAATTAACCGTATCAAATAACTGCCCCAGTGCCTGAACTGTTATATTTAAGTTTTTAACGGTTTCTGCTACATCTTCCTTTATATCATCAAGAGAATCCGGATCCTGATTAGAAAGATAAGTTTCCAATTCTACGCTTGATTTACCAGCAATTCTGTCGCCGTCTTTAATTAAAAATTGCGATGGATGCTCAGGATAAATTATGTCTATATAATCATATTTATCATTATTTTTATTTTTTTCTCTCTTGAGACAAGCTACAATATTTACGGGAAGTCTTAAATCCATGGGATGAAGCCGAAACGTAACAATTGTCGCTGTATACGTTTTATTTGGACGCACCCTGATAACTTTCCCGATTTTAAATCCGTTATAATAAATCGGCGCTCTGTCATGAAACGGGCGTAAATTATCAAATTCAGCAGTTATATAGGTTCGTGTTTTGTAAAAATAATAAGAAACACCAATAGAAATTAAAATAGCCGATAAAATTAAATATTTAAATAAATTGTTCATATCAGAAATATTATTTCTCATAAAATCAAAACACATTCCCGAACAGACTAATTTTGTAGTACAATATAATTATGGACAATAAATATTCCGAAAAAGCAGGGAAATTATTCAGGGAAGGCTACAACTGCGCGCAGTCAGTATTTTGTGCATTTGCTGATGATTTAGGGATTGATTTCGAAACAGCGCTGAAACTATCATCTTCTTTCGGGGGAGGAATGGGAAGACTAAGAGAAGTTTGCGGGGCTGTAAGCGCTATGTTTATGATTGCTGGACTTAAATACGGCTACACTACCCCGAATAATGATGAAATAAAAGGTGAGCATTACGCAAGAATTCAGGAGCTTGCCAAAAGATTTAAAGAAAAACACGGAACAATTATCTGCCGCGAGCTTTTAGGCCTTGATATAAAACAGGACGACCCTATACCTTCAAAAAGAACCGAACAATACTACAAAGACCGTCCATGTGAGGGCATAATCCGGGATGCAGCAAAAATAATAAGTAAGTATATATCTTCAACAAAATGCTCATAAAATTTTTTGTAACAAAATAATAAATAAAATTAAATTACCTGACGGGAGATTATACTTTATACTATAATTACATTATCAAAAAGGATATGAATTAATACATTGCCTGAATTGTTAATTGTAATGAAAAAATCGAATGATACAATTAACAAATAACATAGAGAGGTAAAATAATGAAAAAACTTATAGCAGGTATATTAACACTTCTGTTTATCGTTAATGTTACACCGGCAGGATTTGCAATTAATGCTCCGACGATTTCGCAAATAACTAACAAAACAGAAGAAAATACAATAATTTCATCTAAATTAGAAAAAGAGATAAAAATCTCGCTTGCTAAAGTATACGGAGCAGAAAACGTTGATGAAATATACTCAAATATATTGAAAATTGCAGAAGACACAAAAGCAAAAAGACCTGCAAATCTTGTTGTGGAAGATTTATCAAGACCTTCTGACTGGTATAAAGACGAAGTTATTTATATGTTTTATGCAAATCATTTCGGAGTAAAAAAACCGGACAAAAATAATACCTTTAAAGATGATATTCAAATGCTTGATTACCTCAAAACATTAGGGGTTACAACAATTTATATCCTGCCGTTTGTCGATTCGCCAATGGAAGATGCAGGTTTTGACATAAGAAATCCGCGCGGGATAAGAGCAGATCTCGGCGGAATGTTTGAATTCCAAAAATTTATAGCAGCAGCAAGAGCTAAAGGATTTAAAATTAAGGCAGATTTAGTTCTAAACCATTTTTCAGACCAGCACGAATGGTTTCAGCAGGCTCTAAAAGGCGACACATCCAAAATCAATTATTTTGTAGTAAGAGAACAAATGCCTGAATACACAAGATATAAAGATGAAAAACTTGGCTGGGTTGCCGAATACAAAGAATCCAACGGAAAAATTTCAAAAAGAAGAATTATATTTCCCGAAATAACCGAAAATAATTACAGAAAAGTAACAATAAAAAATAAAGATTACTACTTTTATCACACCTTTTACCCGTTTCAGCTTGATATTAACTGGAAAAAACCCGAGGTGCTTTATTATAACTTAGAAACCATCGCATTCTGGGCAAATCAAGGAGTAGATATTTTCAGAATGGACGCAATTCCATACCTTATAAAAGAAGACGGTACAAATGCAGAAAATTTGGAAGAAACACATAGGATTATAAAAATTCTTAGTGCATTTATTCAGGCAGTTGCACCGCGTTCTGTTATTCAGGCAGAAGCATGCCAGATGCCGAATAAAATCCTACCCTATTTCGGCACTGAAAGAAAAATTAAAGAAAACATTAACGGAGAAGAAAAAGAACTAATACGAACCGACGAAGTTCAAATCGCCTACCACTTCCCTTACATGCCTGCAATCTGGGCATCACTTGTAACTGCCGACAACAGCTATTTTTGGAAGGCATACAGACAAACCCCTAAAATTCCTGATAGCGCTTCGTGGGCAATATTTTTAAGAGTTCACGATGAACTTACACTTGAAATGGTTAACGAAAAAACAAGAGAAATTCTCTTTGAAGATTTAGCCCCAAAAGGCGCAGCTTTCAGAAAAGGATTCGGAGTGTCAGGCAGAATGGCAAACTTCCTTGACAAAAATCCAGACAGAATAGGTATGGCTTTCTCAATTCTGATGTCGCTTCCCGGGATTCCTATAATTTATTACGGAGATGAAATCGGGATTCAAAACAACTTTGCCAATGCAAATAAAAGTGCAAAACTTCGTGAAGCAAAACAAAAAAATAATAAAAATATTAAAAATAAAGTTAAAATGCTCAGCTACTTTGATAGCCGCGACATAAACAGGGGCCCGATTACCCAGAAGACTTTTGAAGATGCGGTAAATCACAAAGGGACATACAATAACAGAGTTTATGAACGAGTAAAACAGCTTATAAAAGTCAGGAAACAATATCCGGTAATAACCAGAGGTTCATTTGTCGAACTTAAAACAAAATCTCCGGAAGTCTTTGCCTATGTAAGAGCTACAGACACAGACAGAGTTGTTGTAATAAACAATCTCTCAGACGATAAGATTAAAGCAACTGTTGTATTTACAGACGACAACTTCGGTAAGAAAGGTAAAGACATTTATTTGAAAAACCTTTTAACAGACAAAATGGTGCGTGCACGTGTTGAAAACAAAGAGCTCACCGTAAGGCTGAACGCATACGATGCAATGTGGTTAAAGATGTAAAATGCACATTAATCAAATGTCAATAATTCTATAAGCGATATACCTAATCCATCTGCAATTTTCTGTAAAACAACTAAACTTGGATTGCGTTCAAGTCGCTCAATTCTACCAATATATGTCCTATCAATACCACACATAAAAGCTAACTCTTCTTGTGAAAGCCCTCTGCTTTCACGTATTGAATTCAATTTTTTAGCGAATTTTTCCTGTACATCACTTACCATAAGGTAATGGTAAAATATCATGTGACTATAGTCGACCGCCAATTGACACACTACAATAGACAGTAGCTAGTGAAGAAATTGGTTAGAAAGGAGGACACTATGGTTAGGCTAATAATAATGCTATTACTAGCATTTGCGATAGCAGTAATAGCATCTAAAGTCTAAATGTAGGAGTGAAGATAAGCCTTTAAGAAGAACACCACTTATTCTTATTGGCTCTTCCTACACATACAGTATTTACGATTTTCACATATTTGTCAAGTGTTTTGAATTAACCTTCAAATCGCTGTTTTAACAAACTATACAAACTTTTCTGCCAGACGCCAACATAAGTTGTAACAACCATAGTTACAACAAAATATAAATATGTCGTCTGCACAGGGTTATAAATCCAGTAAATATCATGGTTTGCGCGCTCCTCTATCGGAATACCGTTCAGCCGCAAAAATATTGCTGTCATTATATACATTACAAGCAGATGATTTGCCATAATATGGTATGTAACATTACCCATATCCTGAATAAATTTTATATCCTTTACATACGGATAAAGAATTTTTACGGTAAACAATGACGCCCAGATACCTGTTAATGCAGTAATTACCGGAACTATTAACTGATCATCAAATCTTGCCCAGACAAGAACATAGCTTAAACCAATACCGTGTTCCGGGTCATAATCACGGTTGAAAAGCCATAATATAGACTGCAAAACAAATACAGCCCCGAACCATTTCGGTGTAAAAATATTGTAATTGTCTTTTATATAATGGGTGTAAAAATAACCCAGATAAACAAAAAACATAGAAAACATTGTTCTAATAACAATCAGCATTAAAGGAGTAACAGCAAACCATTTTGAAAACGGAATTGCCAAAACGCCAAGCAGACCGAAAAATCCAAGATGAACAAATTTATTTTTACTGACAGCACTTACTGCTCTGAATAAAAATAAAAATGTTATCATTGTCATAAACAACTGGGTTACAAACCACAAAGGACAAGACAGGTCAAACTGATGTCCGTTTAAAAACGGTGTGATAAAAAAGTTCTTGAAACTCAATGGCATTCCCCAGAATTTTCCGGTAAGTTTGGCTATCAAAATTGTAACCAGCATATAAAATAAGTTGTACCAGAAATAAGGTATCAAAAGGCTTTTTATTCTTCGCTCAACAAATGTCGTAACGTCAGTCAGGTACTTATCCTTAAACAAACAGCCTGATATAAAGAAAAATAAAGCAAGCTGAAAAGAGTAAGGCGGAAAAATTCCGAGAAGAGAAAATTCCAGATGGCCTGAAACAACAAGTAAAATTGCCAGTGCCTTTAAAATATTCATCTTGTTTGAAAAAACTTTATCCATACAAAAAATAATAACATAAATATTTTGAGATATAATAGAACAAAAGGAGAAAAAATCATGACAATTCTGGTTTTAGGCGGGGCAGGCTACATAGGATCTCATACTGTTTGTGAACTTATAGATAACGGTGAAGATGTTGTAATTATTGATAACCTACTAACCGGGCATATTGAAGCCGTACATCCTAAAGCCAGATTTTACAAAGGAGATATAAGAAACCGTGAATTTCTCGATGAAGTTTTCAAAAAAGAAAAAATTGATGCAGTAATACATTTTGCCGCCTGTTCTCTTGTCGGTGAAAGTATGCAAAATCCTTTAAAATATTATGACAACAACCTTTGCGGAACAAAAATCCTGCTGGATTCAATGGTTGCAAACGGGATTGATAAAATCGTTTTCTCTTCAACAGCAGCTACATACGGTGAGCCGGAAAAAGTTCCAATACTTGAAACAGACAGAACAGAACCTACAAATACATACGGGGAAACAAAACTTTCCATGGAAAAAATGTTTAAATGGGTAGGTAAAGCTCATAATCTCCGCTATGTTTCACTGAGGTATTTTAATGCCTGCGGAGCACATATTTCAGGGCAGATTGGAGAAGCTCACAACCCTGAAACCCATTTAATCCCGCTGATTTTACAGGTGCCGAACGGAAAAAGGGAATTTATATCAATATTCGGAGATGACTACGACACAAAAGACGGAACATGTATAAGAGATTACATCCATGTAACGGATTTGGCGCAGGCACATATTCTTGCTGTTAAATACCTTCAAAACGGCGGGGAGAGTGATATATTTAACCTCGGAAACGGAGTTGGATTTACCGTTAAAGACGTAATAGAAACTGCAAGAGAAGTTACGGGGCATCCTATTCCTGCTCAAATTGCTCCTAAACGCGCCGGTGACCCTGCACAGCTTATTGCATCAAGCGAAAAAGCAAAACAAATTCTTGGTTGGACTCCAGAACATGCTTCACTTGAAGAAATTATATCTACAGCCTGGAAATGGCACAAAAATCATCCGAACGGGTTCAAAAACTAAATTTATAAATCAATTTCAGACTCTTTAATCGGTGCACCTATAACACGCTCAAGTTCTGCTGCATTAACATTGTAATTTAAAAGATTTGAGTAATAATCAAGCTGTGCATTAAGATAAGAGTTTTCGGCATCCTTAAATTCTATTGCATCGCCAAGACCCACCTGATATCTTCTAAATGCCTGGTATTGACGTTCTTTGGCCTGCTGCAGCGCGAGTTTTGAAACACCAAGGCTGTCATGGGAATTTAAAAGATTTATGTATGCGCTTTTCACTTCAAGATATACGTTTTGTCTTTGCTGTTCGTAATCTGCAACTGCTTTTTTGTAAGTTGCTGTTGCTTCGTCAACCTGTTTTTTCAATAGCATTAAATTCAATGCACTGTAATTTAACTGGACTCCGAATTGATAACCGTAGTCCGCATCAATTTGACGTCCGCCCTGATTGTATGAACCAAACGCATTTATATTAGGTGTAAAAGCTCTTTTGGCGCTTCTTACATTCATTTCAGCCGCATTTACCTGTTTTTTTGCTGAAAGTAATGCCGGACGGGAGGCTTCTGCAGTTTCAAGAAGATCTTTAAAGTTCACATCATATTTTTTAGTGTTAAGTTTATCTTTCAAAACAACATTTTCCAGTTCAGGAATACCTACAGAATTTGCAAGCTGTGCAGCGGCAACCTCGAGCGTATTTTTTGCTCTAATAAGGTTAACCTTAGCATTTCCGAGGTTATATTCTGCTGTTGTTACGTCAATTTTGGCTTTTCTTCCTATTTCATACTGCGCTTTTGCCTGTTTTAATTGAAGTTCAAAATCTTTGACTGTATCTTCATAAACTGTTTTCTGAATCTCAGCAAACACAAGATTGTAGTATGCAACTTTTACATTATAAATTACAAGCTCAATACTTGTTTCTGCATCATATCTTGAAGCTTCAAATGTTCTTTTGGCAGAATCAGCCATTGCTTTGGTTTTTCCAAAGTCAAAAAGAAGCAAATCAGCCGATATCTGGGGCATATAATACATATTATATTTTTGGTTCATATTTCTCATAAAAGAACCTGACATTGTCATGAACATGTCATTTCTTGAGTAATTTACTCCGGCGCTTAATGTCGGGAAGTAATTTGACCAGGCCTGACCTATCCTTGATTTATAAATTTCTGCATTGCTTATTGCGGACATAATCGTCGGATTGTGTGTGATTGCAAGTTTTATACAGTCGCTTAAGGTTACTTCTCCGTTCATATCAGTGTATTCAATTTTACTGTTTATAACCGGAAATTTGGTTTCATACATTCCTTCCGCTTCCTTAGAGGTTTCCTGTTTTGTTTTCGCATTTTCAATATTTTGCTTTTTCTGGCGTTTTAAATTGACCTTTTTTGTCTTTTCCGGTTTTACAATATGAACTTTTTCATCTTTTTCTTTTTTGGCAACTTTATTTAAAGGAACTTCGTCAGCAAATGCGTAATTCCCGAAAGTAAGTATTATTGAATATATTAAAAACAGATTTATAAACTTTTTCATTTTTCCACATACTCCAAATCTTTTTCGGTTATGTCCTGTTTAGGGAATTTATCTACAAATTCCTGAACTATTACGTAGAATGCCGGTGTTAAAACAGCCCCGATTGTTGCAGCGGCTACCATACCGCCGAACACCGTAGAACCTACTGATATTCTTGAATTGGCTCCGGCGCCTGATGCAAAAAGCATTGGAAGAACACCGATAACGAAGGCAAGCTCTGTCATCATAATGGCTCTGAAACGCAGTTTTGCAGCTTTAACGGCGGCTTCTTTAACCGGAAGTCCGTGTTTTTCGTGTTCTTCTTTGGCAAATTCAACAATTAATATAGACTGTTTTGCTGCCAAACCTATCAAGGTAATCATACCGACCTGTGAATATATATCAAAGGACTGGTTAATCATCATCTGGAATATCAATGCCCCGAGTGCCGCAATAGGTGAAATCAAAAGAACCGCAACGGGTATTGTAAAACTTTCATAAAGTGCAACAAGGAACAGGTAAACAAATACAAGCGCCATTGCAACAATGATTATTGTTTGTCCTGATGCTTCTCTTTCCTGTGCGGATGTTCCTGACCAGTCAAAAGATATATCTGAAGGCAAAACTTCTCTTGCAACATCTTCCATTGCATTCATTGCGTCGCCGGAACTTTTTCCTGCAGCTTCCTGACCTTGAATTTGGACTGATTTATACAGGTTGTACCTTGTAATTGAGGCAGTACCGATTGTTTGTTTCAGTTTAACAATTGAAAGTATGGGAACCATTACGCCGTTTGTATTTTTTACGTAAATTCCCGATAAATCAGTGGCTGTATTTCTGAAATCACTTTCAGCCTGCATTTGGACTTTAAATACCCTGTCGTATTTGTTAAAGTCGTTAATATAATAAGTTCCGAGCATTGAAGCAAGTGTTGAATAAAGTTCCTGCAAATCAACACTTTGAGCCATCGCTTTTTCGTAGTCTATTTCTAATGTATATTGCGGCACGTTTGCCTGGAAGTTTGTGTATACACTGGAAAGCGAAGGATTTTGATTGGCCGCCTGAATTAGTTTGTTTGCCCAGCTTTCAAGTTCCTGGGGAGTGTATTCGCCTTTGGAAAGCATCTGGAATTCGAAACCGCCGAGCATACTCATACCGCTGATTGCCGGTGGAGAGAATACTACAATTGAAGCTTCTTTTGTATTTGAAGCAATTGCTCTTATTCTGCTCAAAATAGCAGTGTGCGAAAGATCTGTCGGACGTCCGCTGAGCTTTCTTTTTATCCAGTCAACAGGAGTTATTTTTCTTTCCGCGTAATCATCAAGCGATATAATAGCTGTTGCAGTGTTTGTCGCACCGTTCCCGCCAAAGAGCATCAATCTGTTTTCATCAACACCGTCGAGATCTCTGATTTGTTCAACAAGCTTCATTCCGACATCTTCCGTTCTTGAAAGAGATGCCCCATCAGGCAAAGTGATACTAGCAAGAAGTACACCCTGATCTTCATCCGGTATAAATCCGGAAGGAACCATCTTAAATGAGATTAATGTTAAAAGCACAAGGGCAAGATAAAGAATTATTGTTTTCTTTTTATCATGAACAAATTGATTTACATATTCTATATAAAAATCTTCTGCTTTTGCAAAAAATTTGTTAAAATCTTCTATTACTACTGATGTTTTATGTTTAATTCTATCTATTATACGGTCAACATGAACCATAAATTCGGGTTTGTTTAAATTTTCAGCTTTATGCTCTTTTTTCCCTAGGAAATGAGAACACATTGCAGGCGAAAGAGTCAGCGCGCATATCGCGGAAATCGCAATAGAAACAGCAATACAAACAGCAAACTGTTTGTACATTACGCCTGTCATTCCGCCCATAAATATAATCGGTACAAATACCGCCATCAATACCATTGCCATAGCAACAAGTGATGAACCTACTTCTTCCATGGTTAATTGTGTTGCAATCACTGCGGATTTTCCTTCTTCAAGATGGCGTTTTACATTTTCAATAACGACTATGGCATCGTCAACTACTACACCTACTGCCAGTACAAGGGCGAAAAGCGACAACAAGTTTATACTCATATTTAAAGCTTTTAACGCTATAAATGTACCGACTAATGATACCGGAATGGTTACACATGGAACAAGTGTTGCCATGGCATCTCCGAGGAACAGGAAGATAATTATAACAACTATCACACCTGTAAGAAGAATTGTAAATTCGACTTCCTTCATTGATTCATGGATGTAATCTGAATCGTCTTTTATAACCTGAATTTTAAGTCCGTTGTCCAACCTTGAATTTATTTCCTGAATTTTTGCTTTAACAGCTTTAGACAGGTTCAAAATGTTAGCATCTGACAATTGAGATACCATAATCAATGCCGCAGGCTTGCCGTTTACAGTTCCAAGGCTCGTATATGACGCTGAACCGAGCTCAACTCTTGCAATATCTTTTAAGCGGACTTTGCTGCCGTCCATATTAGAACGGATAATTATATTTTCAAATTCTTTTACATCCGAAAGTCTGCCCTTTGATTTCAAGGTGAGCTGCAGTGCCTGTTCGTCATCTGTGGGCAATGCACCTAGAGAACCCGCCGTAACCTGTGTGTTTTGATTTACTACGGCAGTTCTTACTTCGGTGGTAGATATATTAAGACCTGCCATTTTTTGCGGGTCAAGCCATATTCTCATCGAGTAATCGCCTGAACCGAAAACATCAATATCTGCGACACCTTCAACACGTTTCAACTCGTCTTTAATATAAATTGAGCCGTAGTTTGTCATATCAAGCTGCGACCAGTGTGATGATTCCGGATATATATTTAGAATCAGTGCACCTGAACCGGATGTACGGCTTAGGGCAGTAACCCCTGTTCTTTGAACTTCTTCAGGCAGCTGTGAGAGTACCTGTTGAATTCTGTTTTGAACATTCATCAAATTAATGTTTTTGTCGGAACCAACTTTAAAATACATTGTTAAAGAGTAAGAACCGTCATAAGATGTTGATGTCATATAAGAAAGATTTTCGACACCGTTTAACTTATTTTCCAGAACCGTTGCAATTGAGGATTCTATAACTTCGGCATTAGCTCCGGTATATGAAGCTGACACTCTTACCTGAGGGGGAGTTACATCAGGATAGTTTTCCTGCTTCAGTGTAGCCATTGAGATTAAACCCATTATGACTATACACACAGATATTACAAGTGCAAATCTCGGCTTTCTTATAAAAAAGTAAAGTTTGTCTTTATCAAAAATCTTCTTCATTATTTACCCGCATTTAAATTTTTAGTATATTCTTCATTATCAATAATTTTTAATTTTTGGCCTTCTGCTGCTATGTTTTGTATTCCTGACACTACTATTACATCACTGTAATCCAGTCCGCTTTCTACTATCCAGTTGTTATTTATACTGTCAGAAACCTCTATATCTTTACGTACAGCTTTGTTATCTTTAACAGTCCAGACATAATATCCGCTCATAGGGTCACCTTTAGTGCAGGATTGCGGAACAGTCATATAGTCAACCATTTTCGGAGCAATAAGTTTAACTTTCATATAATTTCCCGGAACCAGCCAGCCTTTAGAATTGTCAAATACGGCACGCATGCTCATTGAACCTGAGTTTTTGTCTATTTTATTATCTACAAAGTCTATAGTTCCGGTTTTATCATACCATTGACCGCCGTCAAACTGCACTTTAACCTGAACATCTTTATATTGATTGCTGGCTTGAAGAAGTTTTACAAAATCATCCCCTTTAAGACTGAATGCTACATAAACAGGGTTTGTACTTGAAATATTAACTAAGGAGCCTGATGTTGCCGTTACATAGTTCCCTTCTGTTATATTAACTTTACCGATACGGCCGTCTATCGGAGATCTTATATCAGTGTAGCTAAGATTTACTTTTGCAAGTTCATATTGCTGTCTTGCTGCATCTAAAAGAGCTTTGTTCTGGTTGCGGGTAGCAAGACTCTGGTCAACATCGGAACGGCTTATTAAATCTTCTTTAACAAGTGCATTTGCCCTGTTTAATTCCTGTTGTGCGTTTTTAAGTAATGCACTGTACTGGTTTACATTTGCAAGAGAATTATTTACCTCTATCTGATACTCTCTCGGGTCTATTTTGAAAATAAGCTGACCTTTTTTTACAAAATCACCTTCTTTAAAGTATTTTTTTATTAGAAATCCCGGCACCCTTGCAACAATATCTACAGAGTACTTCGCTTCCACACGTCCGGTTTCTTCTGCGGTAATAAAAACACTTTCAGTTTTTGGATTATCGACAACAACTTCTTTGGGTATGGCGTTAAGTTTGCTTTGAATTATTGCAGCGATTTTACCGCTTATTTTATTATAAATAATAGGTGTAATAATAACCAACAGTATAATTATCGCAGCTTTTTTTTTTGTCATTTTAATATGCATATCCCAGCTCCACTCTACTTAATAAATCCCTTAACTTTATAATAAATTATTAATAATAGTATGTCAATTTGTAAAAATAAAAAAAGTCCGAACCTTATTGGTTCGGACTTTTTTGGGTATATTATTTAATTAGTTAAGATTCAACAACTCTTTTATTTTTTCAATGAATCTATATTGTCCTTCAGGAGCTTGAACCTTACCGTTTATTTGAGCTTCTTTGGTACCGGTGTTGACAATTTTGACTGTTTGATCATTTGAGATTTGGCTATTTTCTGTAACGGTTAAACCGTCGCCTTTGTTAGAGATAATTACAGAAGAACCAGTGTTTGCAATATCTCCGGTAACTGTCATATCACCTTTGTGGTTAACAAGAGCTGTTTGTTCCCCATTAGTATTTTCAATCGTTCCGTTGAATTCTAAGCCGTCAGAACCTGTAATATTTTTGATTAAAATATTACCTGAACCGTCAACTTTGAAGTTTGAGGAAGCTGTCAAACCTGTACCGTTTTCTCTTGAAGCAGCGTATGTGTAGTCACCGCCGTTATTGTGGATTTTACCGCCGAGGTAGAGGTGGTTTGTGTTTCCTAATATGTTCAATCTGCCTTCGTGAGTAATTTCATTATTGACAGTCATATCGCCTGAACCGTAGTTTTTAATGTTCATATCACCTGTACCTGTTGAAGTAATTGTGCTATTTTCATTACTATTATTTGCAAACATTACTTCACCGCCGCCTGCATTGTTAACTATACCGAGGTTACTGTCAGTGACGTTTATATGCCCTGAAACATACATATCACCGCTGTAGTTATTGATAGCTGTATCAGCATTGGAATTTGCAATGTTACCTTCAAGGTGCATTCCGTCTTCTCCTGCTGTTGTTGTGCCGTTGTGCTTAATTGCAAGGCTGCCATTTTCATTTGAAATATTTGTATTTTGCTGAGTTGTTATACCTGTAGAATTATTTCTTGAGAAGATGTACATATAACCGTCGTGGTTAGTCAGCGAACCTTGTTTTGTCAAACCGCTATTATTAGCCACTGTTAAATGTCCGTTTTCATTGTAAACTCTCATGTTACCGGTATTTTCAACGTCTCCGACAACTGTTAAACCTTCAGCGCCTGATGAATTTACAATTTTTAAGTCGCCTTTATTTGTAATATCTGCATTCTGTAAAATATCAAGTCCGGTGCCGTTTTCTTTGTTAATAATACCCATGTTGCCTTCGTTTGTAATAGTACCGTTCAATGTAAGTTTGCCTGCAGTATTATTAATAGCTGTTTCTTTAGGTTCTCCAGCTGCACCGTTTGTGATTGTACCGTTAAGAGTCATGCCATTTGAGCCTGTATTTTTAATAGAAAGAGCGCCATTCCCGTTGATTTTACCGTTTGAAGCAAGAGTAAGCCCTGTCGCATTTTCGTAATTCCAAACGTTCATATCGCCTTCTTCAACGCCGACAACGCCATTAATAATCATTTCACCGGCTTTGTTTTTCAATCCTAGATTTTCTTTAGAAGCCAAATTAGCATCTTGTTGGATTTCAAGACCGCCTTCGCCTCTGTTTTCAACCTGTAAAACTTTTTCTGCATTTACATTGCTGTCTGTTGTAAATGTCATTTTACCGTTATAGTTAACAATTCTTACATTATCAACTTTATCGTCACCAATGTCGCCTGCGATTTCCATACCGCCTGCACCGTAGTTTGTAATGTCAGTTTTTCCGACTGATGAAGTTGTGCCTGCAATTGTTAATGCGCCCGTACCTTTATTCGAAACGGCAAGTTCGTTGCCTGTCGTAAGTTTTCCTGTTGAGCCAATTTCAAGTTTGCCGCCATTTTCTCTGTTAGTAACAACTAATAAATCATTTTTATTTGAAACTTTACCGTTAACGGTCAAGTCGCCTTTCTTATTATATAATTGAACCCTGTTGTTAGATGCAATTACTGCATTTTCTTCAACATTAATCCCTTTTTCGCCTTCATTAGTTAAGAAAATACCGCTGCTTACGCCGCTGCTGTCAGCATCACCGCCATATACTATTTTGTCGCCGAGGTTTGCAACTTTTCCTGATACTGTAATACCTGCTCCGGTTTTATCGGATGATTTTACAAGAATAAGGCTTCCGTTGTCGATTGCGTTTGCTGAAGATGTCAAGCCATCAGTATTTACAAGCTGATTAAATAATTCTTCAGCCCTAGCTGTTTCTGTTATCTGGTTCATTTCCGTAAGTCCGTTTAAAACGTTACCTGAGATGTCAATTGCAGTTCCGCGTAAATCTATACCGTTTCTGGCAAGAACAGTACCTTCAATAGAAATAGGAGCATTGCCATCCTGTTTTAACTTTGAAACCTCAGCTATATTATCAAAGTTATTAACAGCGTATTCTCCTTTTAAAGCATCATAAGTACCTTGTTGTGGAGTAACAACCGATAAAGAGCCTACATTCAATACACCTGACGCTCCGACAACCATACCATTAGGTGACACAAATATCGCATGACCATTGTAGAAGTTACCATCACGCATTGTATTTACGATACCCTGGATATCAATTTTGTTATCTACAAGGTTAATAAAAGATTCTATATCTTTAACTCCTAGTTTGTAGATAAGGTTTGCAATATCATCTTTTCCAAGCTGGAAGTTTTCGTAATGTCTGAAACCTACATCTCCGTTAACTTTATCAGGACTAATGTTGAAGATATTTCCGCCGCCGGGTGCGCCAGGAACTCCTTCAATACCTGAAATGTTGGAGTCAGCATATACACTTGTAACCGATAGCATTGCTGCTACTGCTGCAATTAATAATTGCTTTTTGTTCATAAGATACTCCTTTATATTTTAATCTTCAGTAGTAATTTTTAAACTAAATATACTTATAATAAGTATACTTATAAAACGCACAAAAAAATATTATTTTGCGCATTTTTTAAGAAATATTAACCTTTTTTATCAACTCATTTTATACTCCTTTTCTTTAAATTTTCTAGAAAATAAAATCCTAAATATTGCACATACTTTAATAAAGTATTTTACGGCACAAAAATTGCTAATCTTTAGAAAATTTTAAGAAATGTAAAGTAGATTTATCCTTTGAATGCACCCCAGGCTTTTATAGTGCCCTTTTGATATTTTATTAAATAATATTCCCCTTTTGGAACATATTCTAACGTTGCTTCCATGTAAATATCCGGTTCATCCGCAGGCATTCCCACTTTTGCCCGTTTTTTATTTGTATCTGCGCGTAATTTTTTTTCTTTTTTTAATTCTTTTTTTACTTTTTTATTGTTAAGCCTCTCTTTTTCAGTTGCATCTTCTTCAATCTTAATGACAGGGATTATTGCTATAGGATTTTTTGATTGTAGAAGTATTAAAAAATCCATAGAATCTGAAAGAGCAAGTTCGTAATGTCCGGGTGAAATTACCCCGCCGGCATTATTATAAATAAAATCCGGTATAATAATTGTCGGATAATCAGAATCTTTAAGTGAATATCTGTATATTGCCTGACTCCCGATGTTATAACCGGCGGTTTCCTGCGGCTGCTGCGGATAAGGACGAATATATTTCTGGGTTAAAACTTTTTCAACATACATTCCTTCAAACATTATTCAAGCCTCTGTAAAAGGTCTTTAATTATATTCCGGACTTCAGAAAACTTTTTATCAAGAGCATGTTCTCCCCCGACAAATATCAAAGACATATATTTTTGTGAATTATAAAGTTCTCCTGACTTGAGAGCTAGACGGCAGCTTTCTCTCATCAACCTTTTTAATCTGTTTCTTCTGACTGCTCTTTTATGTGTTTTTTTACTTACAACGAAACCAACTTTAGTCAGAGAATTTTTATCCTTTTTTAAAAGTCCGACAAACAAAGTTATGCCGCCCTTATGATAAGAATTTTTAACTCTGTAGGTTGCAGTAAATGCTGATTTGTTTTTTAATCTGTATTGTTTTTTTAGCATATTTTTACCGGAACAACACAGCACGCCTGAGTATTCCGGCCTGCTGTGTTCAATCCATAAATTTATTTGCTATTTATGCACGTTTTTTAGCGGTAATAGCCAATTTGTGACGGCCTTTTGCACGGCGTCTGTTTAATACTTCCTGTCCGCCCGGAGTTGCCATTCTGGCTCTGAAGCCGCTTACTTTTTGCCTTTTAACTTTTGTTCCTTCTAGTGTACGTCTCATTTTTTTATTCCTTTTTGTTTATATTTGTCGTATAATTTTAATGTTAAATTAAAAAAAAATATTAGTCAACACAAAAAGAGGAGCAGGTTAAATAATATGAACAAAAAATGCAAAATAGGATTTATCGGGTGCGGAAAAATGGCAAGCGCTATTATTAAAGGCACAATTTCGTCAGGTTTTATTGCTAAGGAAAATATTAAAGGCTCAGAGGTGAACTGTGATATTGCTGAAGCAGCACAAAAACGTTTAGGAATTGAAGTTTTAACAGATAATAAATGTCTTGTAATTGATAGTGACGTTATTTTTATTGCAACAAAGCCGAATTATGCAGGAGAGGTTTTGAATGAAATTAAAGACGAATTAACACCGGAGAAATTAGTTGTTTCTATAGCTGCTGGTATTTCAACTTCAAAAATTGAAGATATAATAGGAAGGAACAGGGTAATTCGTGTAATGCCTAATACGCCGGCTCTTGTTCTTGAAGGTATGAGCGGTATATGCAAAGGTTCTTATGCTGCTGATGAAGATGCAGATTTTGTAATGGAAATGCTTTCAAGTATCGGTAAATGTATTGAGGTTTCGGAAGAACAAATGGATATTGTAACAGCTATTTCCGGATCAGGACCTGCATTTTTTTATAAAGTGATTGAAGATATGGCTTGTGCCGGTGAAAAATTGGGGCTTGAATATGAAAAATCGTTAATGCTTGCAACTCAAACAGCCATTGGTTCCGCCAAAATGGTTATGAATAGAGGAGAACTTTCTGTTCAAACATTAATTGATAATGTCGCAACTAAAGGAGGATGCACATTTGTCGGAGTGTCAGCAATGAGTGAAGGAAATTCTGAAAAACTTTTCTATGACGTGATTGAAAAGACTGCCAAAAAAGCAAATGAGTTAGGTAAATAAATTTCATAAATAATTTTATAAGGATGAGTTTGCTTTTGCTAAAAAATGTGTTAAACTTATAATTTTGGGCGCTTTTTTATATTTTGAAAGTCCCTGATATAAGCCTAAAATACATCCTGGACATGTTGTTATTACATAATCTGCTTTTGTAGCCAGTATATTTTTTGCCTTTTTATCTGAAATGGCTTTTGAAATTTTTCGGTTCTTGATTGCAAATTCTCCAGCAAAGCCGCAGCAATCATCATATCCTGTCATCTCTGTATACTCAACATTTTTACAGTTTTTTAATAAGTGTATTAGAAAATCATCGTTTGTCAGATGACAGGGCTTATGAAAAGTTACTTTCACAGGCTGCGGGAATTTAAACTTTAACCCCAGAAGATTTGTTAATTCTCCTGTATTTATGAATTTTACATCCATATATTGTTTGAGAGTGCTTTCACAGCTGGCGCAATCAGTTAATATATAATCAAAATCGCAATTTTCAAGCATTTTAAGATTATGCTTTTTGACCTGTTCAAAACGTTCAAGATTACCGCTTGATAAAAAAGGCTGACCGCAGCATTCAAAGTCTTTTTCAATTATTTTAATATCTGAATGTTTAAATATTTTGTATAAATAATTATCTGTCCGCGGACATAAATTATTTATACAACCTTTAAAATAAAGGAGTTTAAGAGAGTTGGAAGTTTTGCCTTTTGTCTGTTTCCTTAGAGGTTTAGTTATGAGCTTAAAAATATTTATCAAATTACCGAAAACAAATTGTGATTCCAAAAAGAAAATTATTTTGCCTGTTAATGTGTTTTTAGCATAGTTATATTTGGCTGTTTCAAAGATTTTGCATACATCTATCCCGCTCGGGCAAAAGTCAGTACATTTGCCACATTTCAGACATGAATCAAGATATTTATTTATGTTTTTATTTAGTTTTAAATCTCCTTTTAACACTCCGTCCAGCATAACAAATTTTCCGCGTGAAACAGCGCAGTCATTGCCTGTTTCTTTATAAACAGGACATACAGACTGGCAAAGTCCGCATTTTGAGCATTTATTTATATCTTCGGCAAAATCTTTTAATTCTTTTATACTCATTATTATACAATTGCTCCGTGTGAGGCATCCTGAACATTTTGTGAATATTTATATAAATAGCCTGATTTAACTTTTGGTTCAAACGGCTTTAAATTCTTTCTGCGTTCATCCAGAATTTTTTCATCAACAAGCAGGTTGATTGTATGGTTAGGTATATCAATTTTTATTCTGTCGCCATCTTCAATTAAAGCTATTGTACCGCCGTTTGCAGCCTCTGGGCAGATATGTCCCACACAAATTCCGCGTGTCGCCCCGGAGAAACGGCCGTCTGTAATGAGCGCACATTTTGTTCCAAGTCCCTTTCCCACCAGAAGCGAGGTTGGAGCAAGCATTTCACGCATCCCCGGACCTCCTTTCGGCCCTTCGTAGCGAATTACAACAACATCCCCTTCTATAATTTTGTCATTTTCAAGAGCTGACATTGCTTCTTCCTCGCTGTCAAAAGTTTTCGCATTTCCTTCAAATGTGTAGCATTCTGGAGCAACGCCAGATGTTTTTATAACGCACCCGTCTTTTGCAAGATTGCCGTATAGAATACTTAAACCGGGTTGCGTATATGTTGAATGGTCATATTCCGGAATTATATTTGTATCTGCCCATGCGTTTTCTGCAATTTGATTTATAGTCAGACCGCAGACAGATTTGGTATCTTTAAGAAACTTTTTCAATGATTTTAGAACAGCAGGAACTCCTCCGGCGTTATGAAAATCTGCCATTGTTAAAGTGGAGGAAGGATTAATCTTCACTATTTGATGAATATATTCACTTATTTGTTCAAAATCTTTTAGAGTTATATCTATATTATCTGCATTTGCTATTGCCAGAAGGTGTAAAAAAGTATTAGTTGAACCGCCTAGAGCCAAGTCAACTGTTATTGCATTTCTTAAACTATCTCTTGTAATGATATCAGAAGGTTTTATATCTTTATTTGCCAGTTCAACTACCTGCATACCGCTTTCAAATGCCAGTCTTCGTTTTTTTGATGAAACGGCAGACGCAGAAGAACAATAAGGAAGGCTCATTCCCATAACTTCAGCAAGGCATGCCATTGTATTTGCGGTATACATCCCCTGACAGGAGCCTGCAGAAGGACAGGCTTCTTCTTCAAAATCCAGAAGTTCTTCTTCTGAAATCTCTCCCTTTCTAAATCTTCCGACAGCTTCAAACGAGCCGTTTACCATGGTTAATTTGTGCTGCCCGCGGCATTCTCCGTCAAGCATAGGTCCTGCAGTGACAAGTATAGCCGGGATATTAAGTCTTAATGCTCCAATCAGCATTCCGGGAGTAATTTTATCGCAGTTTGAGAGAAGTACAATTCCGTCGAGCTGGTGGGCAGCGGCAACGCTTTCAATGCAATCCGCTATTAAATCTCTTGACGGAAGTGAATATCTCATACCGCTGTGCCCCATTGCAATTCCGTCACAAATAGCAGGTACGCCGAATACAAATGCTTGACCGCCTGCAGAGTGTATGCCCTTCTCTATTTGGCGTTCTAATTCCCGCATTCCGATATGCCCGGGGACTAAATCCGAGAATGAACTTGCAATTCCGATAAATGGTGCTTTCATGTTTTTTTTACTAACGCCTGTAGCCATCAAAAGCCCGCGGTGAGGAGTTCTTGCTAATCCTTTTTTTATATTATCGCTTTTCATTGTTTTACAACCTCTATAATATTCCAATTTTCATCCCATTCAATATATCCGTCCAAATCAATATCGTGGTATTTGTATGGATTATTAATGTATTCAATGTTAAACATGTTTACAGAAACAAGGCGTTTAATTATATCGGGTAAAAGAGCTGTACTCCCTGCAAGTGTCCCATCTTTTGATGTAGCTTTAAAGCCGTCATAGTAAATTTTTTCATCAGAAAATATCATTTCTTTTAAATCACTTTTGGTAATTGGAAGACAGTCTCCTATAAGTATAATTTTGTCCTGCGGTTTAGTTTTAAACGCAAGGTGCAGAGCATCATCCGAAACATGGATTCCATCAGCAATTATTTCAGTATATATATTGTCATTAATTAAAGAAGAAAGTGAAGTTGAATGCCCTCTGTGTGTAATACCTGCCATTGCATTGAAAAGGTGCGTTGCACCTGTGCACTTGCTTAAATCACCTCCAACACAGTGTCCTGCCTGAATTTTAATTTTTTTTTCTGAGAGATAATCAATTAAACCCTCATCAAGTTCCGGAGCTATAGTAACAATTTTAACAAAATCATCTTCTACGAGTTTATAATTATCTTTTGTTAAAGGAAGAAAGCGATTTTGATTATGTACTCCTTTCTTTACAGGGTTAAGGAAAATCCCTTCAAGATGAACCCCAAGAATTTTTGCCATATCATAAGTTTGTCTGCGCGCAGCTTCCTTGATTGTAAAAACAGCATTTTTAGTATTTTCTATACTGTCAGTTACTATTGTCGGAAATATACCTCCGATTCCATATTTTAAAATTTCTTTAGACAGATATAAAATTTCGTCTATTGTTGCATTATTAAAATTAATACCAAAACATCCGTGAAAATGTTGTTCAATTAAAAGCTTTGTTCTCAATATCCCTCCTCGAAATCAAATAGATTTCGACCTCCCTCAAATGGAAGGCATTTGTTTCTATTCTATATAACACTTACTTCAAAGACTTTACGGGCTTCTTCCCTGTCATCAAAGTGAATTGTTTTGTCTTTTAATATTTGATAATCCTCATGGCCTTTTCCTGCAATTACAACAACGTCATTGTTGTTTGCAATTGTTTTTAACAGTGCAATAGCGTTTCCTCTGTCAGGCTCAACAATAACGTTTTCGGTATCAACCGATTTAAGACCTGCAATAATATCAGTTATTATAACCTGCGGGTCTTCTGATCTCGGGTTGTCGCTTGTGATAACAATTTTGTCCGCAAGTTTTTGTGCTATGGCACCCATTTTGGGACGTTTAGTGGCATCTCTGTCCCCGCCGCATCCAAAAAGACAGATAAGTTTACCGTCTTGCGGAGTAATTTCTCTTGCAGATTTTAATACATTTTCCAAACCGTCAGGTGTGTGTGCGTAATCAACAATTACAAGCGGTTTTTTTACAACGACTTCAAATCTCCCTGCTACTCCTTTTACATTTTGGAGTGCTTTTAGAGCAATTTCAATATCAATGTCCATTGCAAGCGCTGCCGTAACTGCAGCAAGCACATTATAAACACTGAACATTCCGTTCATGTGGAGATTAACTTTATATTCTTTTGCATTTGCTACAAGAGTAAATTCTGCACCATTTAAAGAAAAGTTAATATTATGAGCCATAACATCGCTCTGTTGTCTGACACCGTAAGTATAAATTTTAACACCTTCTGGTACAACGCTTATAAATCTGTCCCCGTACTCGTCATCTGCATTAATTACTGCAAAATTCCCTTCTTTTAATCTTTCAAAAAGCAATGCTTTTGCCTTGAAGTAGTTATCCATTGTTATATGGTAATCAAGATGATCCTGAGTTAAGTTTGTCAGAACAGCACCGTTAAATCTGCATCCGCCGACTCTGTTTTGATCAAGGGCATGCGAACTGACCTCCATTACAACATTGTCAATTTTTTCTACATCTTTTATCATTCTTAATGTAGCCTGAAGTTCCGGAGCCTGCGGGGTTGTATGTTTTGCATCACGATATTCACCATTTGATGACAATTTATAACCGAGAGTCCCGATAAGCGCGCATTTCTGCCCGTTTTCTTCAAAGATTTTTTGAATTAAATGAGTTACGGTTGTTTTTCCGTTTGTTCCCGTAATCCCTATCAGATTTATTCCTTTTGAAGGACTTGAATAAAATCTGTCAGCAATATCGGCTATTTTATGTCTTGTGGAAGATACAACAACCTGAGGAATTTTTGTTCCTTCAACTTTCCTTTCGACAAGAAGCGCTGCAGCACCGTTTTCTATTGCATTAATTGCAAATTCATGTCCGTCAGTATGCTCTCCTACAAGACATACAAAGATATCTCCCTTTTTTGTGGTTTTAGAATTGTATGAAATTCCGGTTATATTAACATTTTTAAAATTTATTAAATCTTTGTAATCTAAATACTCAATTAATTCATCTAACTTCATTTTTTATCTCCTGTGAAACTAATTCTTTTTTTCTTTTTCCGGTGCTTTATCAGGTTTTAAGTTCAAAATTCTGGCAACTTGTGTTGCTACTTCGTGGAAAACAGGACCTGCAACAGTATTTCCCCAGATTGCACCGACTTTGGCGCTGTCCACCATAACATATATCAATACCTGAGGATCTGATGCAGGGAAATAACCTATAGTTGAAGTGTACATATAAGGAGTATAACCTGCTCCGCCTTCTTTTGGCTTTCTGGAAGTCCCTGTTTTAGCCGCAAGATTGTATTTATCCATTTTTATTACCGAACGTCCGTTATTAACGGCGGCTGCAAGCAATCTGGTTATTGCCTGTGCTGTTTCCGGCTTTACGACCTGAATATGGTGTATTTTATTGTCGTATTCTTCCTGGTTATATTTAATAATATGAGGAGTTATACGAACACCGTTATTAGCAAGAGCCTGAACCGCAGAAATCATCTGTATTGCGGTAACTGATGTTCCGTATCCGTAAGACATTGTTGCCTGAATACCCTGATCCCAGTGGCTCCAGTATGGAAGCAAGCCGACTGATTCTCCGGGAAGATCTATTCCTGTTTTTTCTCCGAAGCCGAATCTTTTCAGAACACCGTAAAATTCCGAAGGTGACATTGTTTTGGCGATATTAATAGAACCTATGTTACTTGAATGTTCAAACAGGTATTCAAGCGATATTTCTCCGGGGTAAGGACGAATGTCATAGTCGTAGTTTTTAATTTCCCATTTACCTATAGTGGTTTTACCGGTATCAAGAACCTTTGAATGCTCGTTAATTTTTCCAAGATCCATGGCGCTCGCTACAGTTACTGTTTTAAATGTTGAGCCCGGGGGGAATACATCTGTAAGAGTCCAATTTTTTAACTGCTGGGGTGTTGCCTTTTTATAATTATTCGGGTCAAATGTGGGGTATACAGCATAGGCAAGAATTTCCCCGTTTTTAGGATTCATAACAATAACAGTACCGCGTTCTGCTTCTTTTTCTTCAACCATTTTTTCAATTTCTTTTTCGCAAACGTGCTGAATGGCTGCATCAATAGTTAAAGTTACATTTTCTCCTTTAGGATTTGTTGTTGTTGCAACAGGGTCAGTGGTGAAATCATAAATAATTTTCCCGTCGCGTGTTTTCTGGTACTTGACCGTATTTATTACATGTTCAAGTCTGTCTTTTGCGGTGTATTCAACTCCGTTTGCAATGTCGGCATCAAAGTTGTAATAGCCAAGAACATGAGCCGCTAAAGTCCCTTGCGGGTATTCTCTTGTATTTTTTTTGCCTAAGCTTATTTCTCTTAAATGCAATTTAGAAATTTCTTTTGTTGCATTTCTGTCTATATCTTTTTTCAAAGTTATAACCGGCCCAGGTTTCTTGAGTTTTTGTAATAACGTATCTTTTGGCATTTTTAAAATTGGAGCAAGCATTTTTGCAAGTTCTTCCGGAGAATGGTCGTAGTCTGCGGGATGTGCATAGACATCTGAGTAAACTTTGTCTGTAGCAAGTTTAATTCCGTTTCTGTCAAAAATATCACCGCGCATTGAAAAAATTCTTCCGACCCGCTGGCTTCTTGCCCTTGCTCTATACTTTCCGACATCAATTACCTGTATAAAGAACAGGTAAATAACCAGAAGCACCATAAAACATATAAAAAATATGTGCAAAAATCCTACTACCTGATCGAATGTTTTATTGCGTTTTTCTATTTCATTTTCCGGCTCATTGCGCAATCTTCTTCTCAAAACATATCCCTCTCTTTAATTATTTTATCATAATCAATTATAAAAGAAGTAAATATTAAATAATTTTAACTTTGTAGTATAATTAAGTTATGAAAAAAATAATTTTGTTAACGGGGTTGTTGTTATTTGGTTGTCAGGTTTTTGCGTTTAATATAGTATATCCTTCCAAAAATGATGTAATAATAAATGCAAAATCAACATTTTTTGTGGGTTCTTCCGATAAACCGCTAAAAATTAACGGGCAGGATGTTCCTTTGCACCCTACGGGAGCTTTTGCTTATGTTGTTAATTTGAACACAGGGGCAAATACTTTTGTTATTCAGTCAGGGGATGAACGGCAGGTATTTGTTATAACCCGTCCTCAAATAAAGCAAAATGTATCAAAAACATCGGTGTTTACACCTTATAATGAGAAAAAATCCTTTTATGTTACAACAGAAGATGCGCCGCTTCGTTCAACTCCGGTTGACGGCGGTATTAACAGGATTGCTCATTTGCAGCGTAATGTCGAACTTATCTCGGACGGCGAGCAGAGCGGTTTTTACAGAATTGTTCTGGGCAAGAATAATTTTGGTTGGATTTCAAAGTCTAATGTAAAGGCTTTTGATAATTTTTCCGTTACTCCTGCTGAATTGTTCGGTTATGAATACATTGACAGCAAGGATTTTTATACCTTTATATTTCATTTAGACAAAAAAGTTCCGTTCGAAATGGTTGAAGGCGAAAATTTTCTTATGAAATTTTATAACGTAAAAAACCAGCCCGACGAAACTTATGTTATGAAAGTCCCTGTTAATGATGTTTTAAGCGGTCGGAAACTATTGGGTTACAGCGGAGAGTATCAAAATAATGATTTTATTTTGAAGATAAGAAAACCTATTATAACTCACTCCTGGCGTCCGCTTCATAATATAAGAATAGCAATTGATGCTGGACATGGCGGCTATGAAAACGGAGCAACAGGATGTCTCGGCGACAAGGAAAAGGATATAAACTTATCAATTGCCAAATATCTTGAAGCTGAACTAAAAAAGCGCGGTGCAAAGGTCATAATGACGAGAAACACTGATAATTATGTCGGTTTGAAAGACAGGGTTGAAATTGCAAACTACGGGAATGCGGTTGTGTTTATAAGTATTCACGGGAACGCACTTCCCGATGGTTTAGATCCGAATAAAAACCGCGGCACAAGTATTTATTATTACTATAATCAGGCAAAACCTCTTGCAGACCTAATTATGGATACTGTTGTTTCTGAAATCGGTGTTCCTAATGATAAAGTAAGACAGGGAAGTCTGGCGGTTGTCAGAAATACAAATGCCTTGAGTCTTTTAATTGAAGTTTCATATCTTATAAATCCCGAGGATAACGCAAATTTGATTAACCCTGACTTTCAAAAGCAATATGCAAAAGCTATTGCAGATAGTTTGGAAAAATATTTTTCTAAGTAACAAAAATTTTTGCAGCCTAAAGTCTGACTCTGTTCGAGGCAGTGATAATTTGTCATTTTACATTTTATTGCTGTGGTTTATTCTTCTGTCATCTTAAAGCCTTCAGGCAAAATATTAGTAAATATTTTCATAACTTCCCAAG
>CALUUR010000016.1 GCA_944324015.1 Candidatus Gastranaerophilales bacterium | reverse complement strand
GGAAACGGATAATCCGAGGCGTTCACCCACCTGCGAGACCACGCAGGCAACAAAATCACATCTGTATAGGGCTTTTTTATGCGTTTTTTATTTGTAATTTCTCTCTTGTAATTGATTTTTGTTCCTGATAAAATTCACTTAAGTAAGAAATATAGATAGAGGACAAAAATTATGACACAGAGAGTATTATTATGTATTATGGATGGTTGGGGAATTAGTAAAAATCATCCCGAGTATGATGCAACAAAACTTGCACATCCTGTCC
Organism: Candidatus Gastranaerophilales bacterium; assembly: GCA_944324015.1. Taxonomy (GTDB): domain Bacteria; phylum Cyanobacteriota; class Vampirovibrionia; order Gastranaerophilales; family Gastranaerophilaceae; genus Stercorousia. The sequence goes on along the minus strand of CALUUR010000016.1, from coordinate 38,998 downwards.
ATGTAGACAAATTGGAAAAAGAATATCCGACAATTTCAATTCACGCAGACGGCCAATATGTTGGTCTGCCTGAAGGTCAGATGGGAAACAGCGAAGTCGGGCACTTGAACCTTGGTGCAGGACGTGTTGTGCATCAGGATTTGTCCAGAATTAACAGAGCTATTAAAGACGGTTCTTTCTTTAAAAATGAACGTTTCTTGATGGCTATGAACCACGCAAAAGAAAATAATTCTGCTTTACACATTTTCGGGCTTGTTTCAACTGGCGGTGTTCATTCATCTTTAGACCACCTTTTAGCTTTGATAAAGATGGCTGCTGATAACGGCTTAAAAAAAGTATATATTCATGCCTTTCTTGATGGTCGTGATACTCCTCCTCAAAGTGCCTGCACATTTTTGGAACCTGTTGAAAATGAACTGAAAAAATACGGGCTTCCGCCTGTTGCAACGATTATAGGCCGTTATTATATAATGGACCGTGATAACCGCTGGGATAGAGTTGAAAAAGGTTATAATGCATTGTTATTTGGTGAAGGTGAGCACAGTTCATCTGCCTGCGAAGGAGTAAAAGCATCTTATGCAAGAGGTGATAATGATGAATTTGTTCTTCCGACTGTTATCGGCGGTGAAGAATCCAGAATTCATGATAATGATTCAATCATTTTCATTAATTTCAGACCAGACAGAGCAAGAGAAGTTTCTAAAGCTTTGAATTTTGCAGATTTTGACGGTTTTGAAAGAAAGAAAGTTCTTAAAAATCTTTGTTATATAACAATGACAAGCTATAATGAAGATTTTACTTTTCCTGTAGCATTCCCGAAAGAACACCTTGTAAATATTCTCGGCGATGTTTTGGAAGCTAACGGGGTTAAACAGTTCAGAACTGCTGAAACCGAAAAATATGCTCATGTTACCTTCTTCTTTAACGGCGGTATTGATGAACCTCAGCCGCATGAAACAAGAGTTCTTGTCCCTTCTCCAAAGGTTCCGACTTATGATATGCAGCCGGAAATGAGTGCACCGAAAGTTTGTGAATATGTCCTTAAAGCAATAGATAATCCTGAATACGGTTTTATTCTGGTTAACTTTGCAAACCCTGACATGGTTGGTCATACAGGGGTTATAGAGGCTGCAACAAAGGCTTGTCATGTTGTTGATGAGTGTGTTGGCAAAATTGCTGACGCATGTATAAAAAATAATATTATAATGCTGCTTACGGCTGACCATGGTAATTCCGAGGTTATGGTAAACTCTGACACAGGAAAACCTCAGACAGCACATACAACTAACAAAGTTCCGTTTGTCCTCATTAATGCGCCGAAAGATGTGCAATTAAAAGATGACGGGGCTTTATGCAACATTGCACCGACTGTCTTGCAGTTAATGGGTATTCCAAAACCTGCGGAGATGAATTGCGATTCTTTGATTAAATAGATAGTTTTGCAGATGCCTAAACGGCATCTGCAAATTAAATAAATTGGATTGGAAATATATGGCTGATATAAAAAACTTGGATATAGATTTTTCATTTAAAAAGAATAATGTTGATGAATTGTTTTTCAACCTGTCAGAAAATCCTGACGGATTTAAAAACAAGGATTTCCGTTATACTTTAAGTTTAATATATCAGACTGTGGAGGATGAGTTTGCGGGTGTTTTTTTAAGTCCTAATGCACCTGCGAGAAATACTAATTTTTATCTGATAAATAATAACGATAAACTTTCATTTTTTGTCACGCCGACTAATAATTTTCAATATTATTTGAAGTCTAAGGGCTCATTATTCCGTTTTAAGTCGGAAGTTATGGATGATAAAGTCGGTTATTCCATGAGTTTAGACCTTGTAATGGATTATTTCGGAGGATTCGGCAATGTTGTTGATATTGAGTCTTTGACTCCGACTTTTATTTATTTGAATAAGCTTACATATTTTGTTATGAAGCTGATTGAAAAACTCTATTTTATCCCGACAATAAAAAAACACGGTACTATGTTTAGAATTGTGTATGAGCCTATTATTAATTCTCAGCAGCTTGCACGTATTATTAACCAGTTTGAAGAAAATATACCTGACGACTTATTTATAAAAGGCGAGAAACCTAAAAACTTTATCAACGATTTTATTTATAATTATTTAAACTATGTGATTTATAAATTTTTGGGGATAAAAGCTTATAAATTTAAGGACGTAAAGTCCGGTACTTATATGATAAAGGATCTTGAGCAGCGCGCCGTAATGAAGGGACATGATATTGCTGAAAGCTTTGCTCAGTGGTTTGACGAACTTTATCTCGGTAAATATGATGTGATTCCTTTCTTCAAGATTGACAAGCTTGAAGATCATGAGCTTTTCAGACTAAAAGTTTATATTAAAAACAGAAAAACAGATGAAGATGTACTTGTTGACAGATTATACTCTGATGAAGAAGTTTTTGGCGCAAATTCCTCCGATATTGCACGTATTGTTGAAAAACAGCTTAATTATGCAATACGATATATGCCCGAGCTGGAAGATTTGTTTGAAGATGAAGATAAACTTTATCTTGACCTCGATTTAAATCAGGTATATCAGATTATAACCAAGACTGCCTATTATCTTCAAAAGGCTCAAATTGAGGTTATTCTGCCCAAAGAACTGACAAATATTGTTGTTCCCCGTGCATCTATTAATGCAAAGGTAAAAACTTCGCGCTCAAAAGAACTGGCTGACATATTTAACAATAATTCAACATCGAAAATATCTCTGGATGATATTTTGGACTTTTCGTATGAAATTGCAATCGGGAATGAAAAATTGTCAGTAGAGGAATTTAATAAACTTGTTGAAGGTGAAAACGGGCTTATTAAGTATAAAAATAAGTATGTTTTAATTGATAAAGACGACACAAAAAAGATTTTCGAGCAGATTGCAAAATCTAATTTAAAATCAATGACAAGGATGGAGCTTATTCAGGCTTCGATGTCTGGTCAGCTTGCCCAGTATGATTTTGATTATGATGAAGCATTTGCAAAAGTTATTCAAGATTTTAACAAGCCTGTAGAAGTAACCCCGCCGGAAGCTTTAAAAGGAGAATTAAGGCCTTATCAGCTGACAGGTTTAAAATGGTTATGGACAAATGTTTCAAAGGGCTTTGGCGCTTGTATGGCCGATGATATGGGACTCGGTAAAACAATTCAGGTAATAAGTCTTATCTTGAAACTAAAGGAAGAAAACAAGCTTGATAAACCGGTGCTGGTAATATGCCCGACTACCTTGATGGGTAACTGGATGAAGGAGCTTCAGATGTTTGCACCTTCTCTTGATGCTGTTATATACCACGGTGCTGAAAGAAAGCTGGACTTAAAGCATGATGTAATTCTTACTACTTACGCTATTATGCGTATTGATGTTGAGGAATTGAAAAAAGATGTGTGGGGAATGATTGTTGTTGATGAGGCGCAGAATATTAAAAATCCTGATACTGCCCAAACTCTGGCTGTTAAGATGTTAAAATCCGATATAAAAATCGCAATGACAGGTACACCTGTTGAAAACAGGCTTACTGAATTGTGGTCTATATTTGATTTTATTAATCAGGGATATCTTGGAACATTGCGAGAATTCCAGAAAAGTTATGCTATACCTATTGAACGGTTTAAAGAAAATTCCCGTGCGGCAAAATTAAAAATGTCAGTGTCTCCGTTTGTTTTGAGGCGTCTGAAAACCGATAAACACGTTATCACAGATCTTCCTGAAAAAATGGTTATTAATGATTACTGCTATCTGTCAAAACCGCAGGCTTTACTTTATGAAAAAACTCTTAATGAAATGATGGAAAAAATTTCGGGATTTACAGGTATAAACAGGCGCGGAAATATTTTCAAACTTATTACTGCCCTGAAGCAAATTTGTAATCACCCTTATCAGTTCCTAAAAGGCGGTGAGATGAGCAAGGAATTATCCGGAAAGATGGATAAATGTATTTCTACAGTGCAAAGTATTCTTGATAACAATGAAAAGACGCTTATTTTTACCCAGTATAAAGAGATGGGTGATATTCTGTGCAAGGTTATTCCTGATGAATGTAATACAGACCCGTTATTTTTCCATGGGTCTTTGACTGTTCCTCAAAGAGAAGATTTAATACACCGTTTTCAGAACGACGATGATGCAAAGATTATGGTGCTTTCATTAAAAGCCGGCGGAACAGGGCTGAATCTTACAAGTGCAACAAATGTAATCCACTATGATTTGTGGTGGAACCCTGCGGTTGAAGATCAGGCAACGGACAGAACTTACCGTATCGGGCAGGATAAAAATGTAATGGTTCACAGAATGATTACACTCGGAACTTTTGAAGAAAAAATTGACGAGATGCTGAAATCTAAGAAGGAACTTGCCGACCTTGCTGTTTATGAAGGCGAAAAGATTATTACAGAGCTTTCAGACGAAGAAATTTATCAGATATTTACATTGTCTGCCTGATTTTACCTAATCCATGGATAATCATCAGGTATTTTCCATCCGTTATGCATAATCAATCCGGCGCATTGATGCCGTTGTGCGTTCCCTGTTTGATAACATGAGGCTTTAGAATCTTTTATTTTTGAATTGTATCCAAAGGGCATAATTCTTTTGTTAGTACCATCATATGTAAATTTTTCGGGGCGGGGGCAATTCTAAGCTTTCTATCTTTTCTCATGATAAACCTCCTTATTTAATTATAATATTATTGAATATTTTTTGATTTGTCAAATAAAAATAAAAAAGCCCTTTATGGGCTTTTCTATCAATATATAGACAAAGAAAAATTAGTTTTGTTATTAAAAATGCATATCAAAGGACGATGGCATACCATTTACTTTTTCATCTTCCATTCGCATTGCAGAGCCTATTGTAAAACTTTCTGCATAAATTTTATTTATTTTGTAGTTAATATCCCCTGTAAAAACTTCTTCGTTTTCTTCCAGAAATTTAAAAAGCGGCTCAGCCGGACTTTTTACTATATTCCCTAAAGTATCACCTGCTTGCTTTAGAGTTCTTTCACCTATTTCCGGAACTTTTACATTCATCCCGAACGGTTTATACGGTCTGTTAAATGATGCTCCTGTATCTGCCATTTTTCATATCCTTATTAATTACATTTAAATAATCGGCAGATTACTTTAAAAAGTTTAATTTATTTTCGTCTTTTTTTACATTTATTAATAATTTTGTTGTTTTGTTTACGTGGAGCTGTCTTTGAATATGTTTTAGGTAAACTGATTTGCCTCCCGCTCTCATACATAAATGTCTCGAGCATTTCCTCCGCTGTATCCATTGAAATATTCCAGTTATATACTTCTTCAAAAATATCAGCAAAATATTTAATCTGATTTTTTTTGTCGAATTTTTTTATAAACTCTTTTAAATCAGTGTCTGAACGCATATTATTATCACGACTGCAGGCAAGTGCGTAGTTATTTAGTTTGCTTGCTCCACCCAAAGAGCGTGGAACCATATGTTCTATTGTTGCTACAGAAGGTCTTAATAAGTCATAGCCGATTGCATCTGATGCTGCAAGTTCATGTTTTATAATAAACGCATTTACACTAGTCAATGAATTTGGCAGTTTTGACACGATAGAATCAATTTTTTGCCTTAGTTGAATATCCGGCATACCCTCTAATATTGTATTTAAGTCATATTTAAATGATTTGTTGCTGAATTTTACTTTAACAGGTTTCCCTTCAATAGTTTTTTGTGCGCTGTCACAAAGATATAAAATATCTTTACGATTTAAGATTTCGCCATATTGTTTTATTTTGTTAATTATAAGCAGCTCTAAATCTTTTTTAGTCCAGTTGATACTGTTAATATCGCGGGTTTCTGTTAGAAATAAAATATCATTTATAAATTTTTGCGTTAAGGGTTCTTTTTCTTTTCTCATGATAGGATGTATAAGGGGTTCGCTAAGTTTGTTTATTTTTTTAGCCATATACTCATCCTTCAGGGTGTCTTCAATTCGTGACATTTTATATCTAAATTCTTTGCCGCTGAATTTTTGAGGGATATATTCTTTTTCTTCTATTTTATATTTTGAAATTTTTAAAAGCTCTTTAAATTTTGTTTTATACCCACGCGGCATTTCATTTACAAGTGTTGCAAGCTCTTTAAATACTGGTTTTTGTTCATTGAGCAGTTCTTTATAGGCCTGTGGAAATAATTTTTTAATAGTTTCTGAAAGTCTTATATTCGGGTAATCAAAAGCTAGTATTGCTGTTTTTTTGACAAATTCTTTTTCAGCCGGATGAAGGTATTCTGTATAGTTTAACATTTGTTGAACAAAATTTTTAATAGAATCTGAAAATACTCCGTTTGTTTTTAGTTTGTTTAGAACTTTAGCGCTCAGCAGCGGCCTTCCGCAATAAATACAGTGTAGTTTTTTTGTATCTACAAGATTTTTAAAATCTGTTCCTCCTTTAATTGAGGTGAATGATGGCTCTTTAACAAAAATATCTTGTTTTAGCCCAAAAGTTTTTACAGTAGTATTATATGAAGAATATTCATTCTGATTATTCTTATAGATTCCGAATGGTTTTATAAAATTGCTTAGTAACGGTGCAATCCTCATATAAAATAAATACACACGAATAAATTTTTTTGCTAATTTATGAATAAATATTAAATTGTATACAAATTAGAAATATCTAAATCGATTGTTTTTTCGGATAACCAGTAAAGCACCTCTCTTAAATTTTTTATGTATTCTTTATTGCATACCCCTTTTTTACAAAGAGATATAAGTTTATCTGCCTGAAATTGTGCGTTGTGCGGCATATAAGGATTTTCTTCTACCTGAATTGTTATTGGATAGTGGTGGCGGGAATTGTTGCAATGTGAACATTCAAGCGCAAAATTAAGAGAATTACTCAGGCCAAGCATACATTTTGGCGTGAGATGTTCAAATGTTCCGACTGATGGATGTATAAGGTTCAGAGCTATAACTTCCGGTCTTTTTCTTGCATTTTTTACAACGAAAGCGGATACTTCATCGCTTGAACGCGGTAATCTGCGGGCAATTTCAATTATTTCATCCTTAAGTTTTTTATTTTCAAGATTTTTGATTATATTTTTTAATTTATGTATGAAAATTCTCCTAGAAAAAGGTTTATGCGGTTCAGGATCAAATATTATATCATTTGTTTTAATCATAAGCTTTCTCAGCTGCCTTGCCATTTTTTAGGGAGTATCCGCCTGTAAAAGCTTACCTTGTTGAATATAGAGCTTTGTATTTTTACAAGAGCTAATTCATGTACATCCTTTTTTAATAAAAGAAGTTCTCTAAAATCTTTATCCGGATATTTTACGGCCATTGATTTAAACATGTTGAATACCTGTCTTTCAACAGGGTGCATAATATTTTCAAAAGGTTCAAGAAGTTTTATTGCAATGCAGGCTTTGCTGCTGAGTTCTTTCCTTTGTGTAATCTGCATATAAATATCAGGGTGCAGCATTTCTCTGCCGCAGCACAGGCATGGAATCCGGTAATTCAAAAGGTTTTTCAATTCCTTTCTTGTAAGCGGAATTTGGGACAGTTCGCTTTTAAAAGATGTTATTTTTGTTTTTTTTACTTTCTTCTCCATACGTGTCATCGGGGATTCCTATTCAATTATATTATTCCCGTTATTGGAGTTTTTTAAGCGTGACATATATTGAAAAGTTAATGTTTATATGGTATATTAAAATAGGTTTAGGTATATTAAAGGAGAGCTGCTTTATGAACTATTCAAATAGTATTAAGAACTTCGGGGTGGGGGCACTCTAGGCTTAGTTAGAGGGCAGGAAGCTCGGAAGGCAAGATGGCAGGTTAGTATCGGTGAGCGCAGCTCACTAAATACTGAATACCTTTCCTGTATAAGGAAGTTGACAAGCATCCTCTCTCCTTGTGAGAGAGTTAGAGAGAGGGTTGATTTAGGCGGATTAGAAGATAAGAGGTCAGGAAGGCAAGCTGATATTGGCGGGTGTAGCCAGCGTAAAAATAAATTCCTTCCCTTATCAGGGAAGGTTAGGATGGGTTTCAATCCACTAATCAGTGAGGGAGAGAGTAATTCCCCGAAACGCACTTATCGTCTTAATGTCTTAACGTCCCAAAAATGTGCTTTTACTCTTGCCGAGGTCTTAATCACATTAGGCATAATCGGTGTAGTAGCCGCTATAACAATTCCGACACTGTTATCAAAGTTTCAGATGAAAGTATTTGAAACCGCCTTTAAAAAGCAGTATTCAGTTTTACAGAATGCAATAAATTATACAGTTCAGGTTGAGGGTATTTCTGCCTGTTATGGATATAAGCCTAATGATTCAATTTCTTATGCCAGTATAAATGCTGATTGTGTAGCATTGAAAGATTCACTAATATCTTTGTTAAATCTTACCTCTATAGAAACTCCTTCAACATATAAGTATGCAACTAAAAATGAGGTACTTTCAGATGGCGGGAAAACAATTAATTCATACTGTAATTATGATGTTTATGCATCCAACTCCAACTTCCTTACAAAAGACGGAAGTATAGTTACATTTTATTTCGACTCAAGCAATTTCCCTATAATAGTTTTGGATATAAATGGCTTGAAGGGGCCTAATAAGTGGGGATATGATGTATTTTTTATGACCTTGTCTAATCATAATCAATACAATTCACTGGAACAGAAAATCTTTTTAACCGATGAATTTTGTTCAATTGTAGAAAAAGGCGGAAGATTACCGAGGACTATACTCACTAACAAAGAAAAAACAGAAGATGATGATTTTACTATTTTATGGAAATAATCAGGCAAGATACTTTTGTACTGTTTCCTTAGAAAATACTTCAATACTATCTTTTGAATGAATAAAAATCATACAGCTGATAATTGATTTAAGAGTTTCAAAGTCAGAAAAAGATAATTTGTATCTCAAATCTTCCATATTATTAGCCAAAAATTCCATAATAATTGTTTTATTATCAAATACAAGACTTGAAAAATAGTCAAAAGATTCTTTAGTTTTAATCCCTTCAAGATAAATAATATCCGGAGATTGAAATTCTATAAATCTTGCAGCTTTGTCCATATTAAAACCGACATTTTCATTGAGTTCGCACTGATGAACATTTTTGAGATTGTATTTTGCAATACTTTCAAGTGTCATGATATTTTTTTTCATTCCTGACGCTTCTACCAGAAGTGAGTAAATTATGTGAGTTTTTCCGTTAAGCGGAGAGCCGCACACAATTATAATCCCCGGAATATTCAAAGCCGATTTTATTAAGTTTAGGCTTGTTTCGGATTTTATAATTTGACTTATTTTTTGGGGTGGCTTATAAATTTTTAAGAAAATTCTTTCCCCCATTATAGTCGGGAATGTTGAGATACTTGACGTTACTTCTATATTGTCAACATTAAAACAAAGTTTGCCCAGTTGCGGAACTTCGCTTACAGAGGCATCAAGCTCGGCAAGATTTTTGATTTTTGCAATAAGTGATGAGGAGAGTGCAGACGGAATATTCCCTTTATTAACCATTTCTCCGTTTTTCTTAAAGTTTACTCCATATCCGTCTTCTTCCCGTTGAAAAGTTACCTCATGTACATTTTCAAGTATAGCCTGCTTTAGAATTGCCGAGATAATTTTTTGTATGTGGTTGTCTGATAAGTCCTCACTGTGCAGCTCATCTCTCCAGTCGTAGTCAATTGATTCTCCGGTAAATATTTCAGTAATAGCAAAATCTTTTTTATAATATTCATCAATTTTTTTTAAGATACTGCTTTCAGAAGAAATGACAGGTTCTATTGAACATTCGGCTGTTTCAATAATTTTATCTATTGCGAATAAATCAAGAGGATCAGCCATTGCAACCGTCAGGGTATCCTCAATTTTAAAAAGAGGTATAATGCGGTATTTTTTAGCATCAGAATAATTTATAAATTTTATGCATTTTTCATCAAGAGTATAATCTTCAAGATTAACATATGGTATATGCAGTTTAGTTTCAAGAAATTTCAAAATGTTTTCTTCGGATATTACGCCTGAATTTACCAGTGCCTGTCCTATGTTTATATTCTGGGCATTTGCAATTTCCTCGGCCTGTTCTATTGTTTCATAAGAAACAAGTTTTGCTCTGACAAGGTCATATTTTAATTTTTCTAGAGTTTTGTTTGTTACTATCGTTTCCATTTTATTTTAAATATTTTTCTACTGTTTTTACTACTTCATCAAGTTCAAAAGGCTTTGTAATATATTCGTCTGCCCCTGTTTCTTCTCCGATAAGTTTATCTTCTTCCTGAGAACGGGCAGTAACCATTAAAATCGGAATGTTTTTGTATTTAGCATCATATTTTAGTAATCTGCTTATTTTATATCCGTTAATTTTCGGCATCATAACATCAAGAATTATTAAATCCGGAATAATTTCTTTAGCCAGTCTGAGTCCGTCTTCTCCGTTATAAGCACAATAACAGGTAAAATCAGCGGTTTCAAGAACAAATTTCAGGCTTTCTACGATATCCTGCTCATCATCAACAATTAAGATTTTTTTCATACAATTCCTCTAGTCTAGAATTTATCTAAAAACATTATAGCATATTAAAAATCTTCTTCTATATTGTTAATTTTTGTAATAAAATTGTTGTTCAGTGGCAACATAATATATTCAGGATTTTTTTTGAGGTAAAAATGAAAGGAAGTTAAAAATTATGTCTTTATTAAATGCTGTTAAACATACCCCGACTTTTAGATTTCGAGAAGCGTTTTCGGTAATGGGTGCTCATACAAGGCCTGCTGATACAAGAACAACAGAACAATTATTAGAAAATATAGAATATTTTGCCGAATATAGTCCAGAAGTAGCACAATTAAAAAATGAATTAAAATCAATGAACCCAAAACATCTTGGTTTAGTTTCTGATATTTGCGAGTTATCAAATACTCAGGAAATGATAAATACAGATATTAATATGAAAAAATTAGTTGTTAATGGCAAAAGTTTATTTGCAGCTTTAATTGAAAAACTGCCTAAAGCATCAAAAGACAATCCGGAAGCTTTGAATTTTGCGCAGGAAGTTATAAACCAAACAGACAGTATCGCATCAAAATATTTTCTTGCATCTTCTATAAATGTGTTTGACCACCCTGAGGTTTCAAGACATTTGTCAGCCACAAGACCTTTTGTTAAGGATATTGCCCGGCAGACACTCCGCGGCATGTATCTTATGGATTATTCAAAGGAAAAAAAATTTGTGGATTGTATTGCGGGATTAATAAATCCAACTGTGAAACCGGAAAAAATTGAACTTATTCAAAAACTTGCAAAAGTTGCGCATGAAATTCCGGGTGAAAATGTTTTATATATTGACAGGTTTGTAAGAAGTAATACACCAATAAAACAGGTTGAAGAAAATCTTGAAGTTGTTCCGCAAGTTGCAGAAATGTTTGCAAAAGAAGGAAAAAAATTAGATATTGTTGATTTTGTAAATAACAATACAAACTTATACTAACTGTTCAATTTTTATAACAGGTATTGCAAAATAGAATTTTGATCCTTTATTAAGCTCACTATCGCACCAGATGGCGCCATGGTGAGCTTCTAATAATTGTTTTGCAATCGGTAAGCCCAATCCTGTTCCGCCGGCTTTTCTGGAAAGTGAATTTTCAATCTGAGCAAATTTGTCAAATGCATGAAGTAAATCTTTTTCCGCGATACCTATCCCTTCATCTTTTACACAAACAAGCACATAATCGTCGTCGGAAAGTTTTATACTGTCCTTAAAGTAATCATTTATATGAATATCTCTGGAATTAACAAGTTTTGATGAGATTGTTATTATTTTGTTTTCCGGAGTGAATTTAATCGCATTTGATACAAGATTGGTTAATACCTGCTCAAGCCGTTGAGCATCAGCCGTTATATCCGGTAAATTATTATCCTGTTCAGTAACAATTGTAAGTCCTTTTGATTTTGCAACTTCCGATAATGCGGATTTTACATAATCAATAACAGTGTTGATATTTGTAGGAGCGAAATTGAAATCCATTTTGCCTGCTTCTATTTTTGATAAGTCTAACAAATCATTTATAATTCCTGATAATCTCTGGACATTACGCATAGCCATTGATAAAAATTTATCGGCTGATTCTGTGATGTTTCCGCAGCGTCCGCTCATCAATATATCAAGTGAATTTTTTATTGAAGTCAGAGGTGTTCTAAGCTCATGGGATACTATTGATATAAATTCAGATTTTAACCGTTCAAGTTTTTCCAGCTTTGCATTAGTTTCTATGATTTCCTGATAAAGAGTTGCACTTTTCAAAGGCAGAGAAACTTGCTGTGCAATAGTTTGGAAACAGGTTGCATCCTCCGGAGTGAAAGTAGTTTCTTTAAAAATTTCAACACATCCGAAAATATTGTCTCCCAGACTTATTTGAGTAAACATGTTATCAAATCTGAACAGGTTGAATGTAAATCTGCTGGCCGGATATTTAATTTGTTTTATAACCTTCAAATTATTAATATCAATTTTTACCGGCAGAACCTTTTCATCAAAAATAGAATTGTAATTTAAAATTGTTCTTAACTTCAAAGCTTCAATCAATTCATCAGAAAGTTCGTATAGAGAATTTAATATTAAAACAGGTTCTGTGGAAGTGCAAAGTGAAAGTGTACAGGTAAGTGAAAAACTTAAAGCTTTATCCATACCATCAATCATGTATTGAATAAGTTGTGCCTTATCCAGCGTTCCGGAAAATTGTGAACTTGTTGTATAGAGAGCATTAAGTCTGTATAAACTGTCTGCAAGATCTTTATTTGAGTTTGAAAGCATTTCCAAAGAGTTTTTCATTCTCAGGTTAATACTTATTGTAGAAATTATAAAATCTTCGGACATCTTGTCGTCAATAAAAGCATTTGCATATTTTATAAACTCTTTATCTACTTTGCTGTCGGTGATAAGATAAATTATTATTGCATTGCCGGATATGCTTTTTATTGTTTTGTTAATTTGCTTTATATTACTTATTTGAGCGTCTATAATTATAACATCCGGAGGATCTGCATTGACCACATCATAGATGAGAGTTTCATCTGACATGGCTAAAAATTCGTATACATTTTTATTTAATATTTTATTGAAATAATCAATTTTTTCGTGCCGTTCGGAAATAAATAAAATGTTTATCATAATATATAATTTATCAAATTTAATTTAATACAGCAAATTAATTACATTTTTATACATTTAAAAAAGCCCTCTCAAAGAGGGCTTTTGTTTAAACAATTGCAAGTTCTTTAGATTCTATAAACTCAACGTCATTGCCGTCGTTAAAATGATCAACATCCGGTAGAATAGTATCTTTAATATTTTTTAAATCAACCTGCATTAATCTTCTCGGAGAACCTTCTTCCATAGAACGGTTTCTTAAAAGATATGAAGGGTGGAAAATAGTTATTGCTCTGTAGTCTTTTCCGTCAACGTTAATTGTCATCCATTGACCTCTGACTTTTGAGATTGTCTGTTTTTTATCAAGATTTACAAAAGATTTTAATGCTGTTGCTCCGCATAAAACAATTGCACGCGGGTTGATAATATCAATTTGAGCATTTAAGAATTTTCTGCAAGCAGCTTTTTCTTCATCAGTAGGAACTCTGTTTTCAGGAGGTCTGCATTTAACTGTATTAATCATGTAAATATCTTCTTCTCTTGAAATACCTGCCTCTGCAAGAAATTCGTTCAAAAGCTGTCCTGCACGTCCTACAAACGGTCTTCCTGTTTCATCTTCCATTTCTCCCGGGGCTTCCCCGATAAATACGACTTTGGCGGTAGAAGGATTTCCGTCAGAAAATACTACATTTTTACGGGTTTTGCCGAGCGCGCATGCCATACACTTGTTACACTTTGAGCTTACTATCTCCAGACAATCTTTCTTCATTTTCATCTCTCTCCTCTTTAAATAATCCTACATTATATTTTTTACAATATCTTTTTAATTCCTTCATGATTACATCAGATAACATGAATACTGCTATTAAGTTTGGCACAGCCAAGAATAAAGTAAATGCATCAGATAGATTAATTATACTTTTAAAGTTCATGGCAGAACCTATAATAATGAATAAACAATATATAACCTGAAAAGTCCGTGTTGTCAATTTTGTATCGCCAAATAAATAATTCCACGCCTTAATTCCGTAATATGAACCGCAAAGCATCGTGGACAGCACAAAACAACTTGCCATAATTGTTAATAATATCGGGAAAAACGGACATACACTTCCGAATGCTTTAGATGTTAATTCAATGCCTGCAATCCCTGTTGTATGAAGATATTCCCCTGATACGACAATAACAAAAGCTGTCGCAGAACCCACAATTACTGTATCAACAAACGGTTGGAGCATGGCAATAAAGGCTTGAGCAACAGGATTATTTGTTTTTACGGCTGAAAATGCAATAGGAGCAGTCCCAAGCCCTGCTTCATTTGCAAACATTGCACGTCTGAACCCCCAGAGCATACACATCATCCATCCGCCGGCCATTGCTTTCGGATGAAATGCTTCTTTTAAAATTACAATGAATGTATGAGGAATATGCCCGATATTATACAGGCAAACTGCAAAAGCTGTGAGAACATATAAAGTGCACATAACGGGTGTTACTTTTGAAGTAAATTTTCCGATAGCTTTTATCCCGCCGATTATCGTAAAATAAGTTATAACTGCAACTATCAGCCCTAAAAGCCAGCTTTGATGCGCAAAAAAGCTGGCTTCACCGCCGGTAACTTCCGTAATCTGGGTTGTCATTGCATTTATCTGGAATAAATTCCATCCGCCTATCATTGCAAAAATGCAGCATACGGCATAAATTTTTGAAAGATACGGTGCAAACTTCCCTATGTATTTGTTATTTTTCAAAGCACCTTCAATATAATACATAGGCCCGCCGGCTATTGTTCCGTCAGGATTAACTTTACGAAATTTTAATCCGAGAAGAACTTCCGCAAACTTTAATGCCATTGAGAAAAAACCTGCCATAATCATCCAAAAAATGACTCCCGGACCTCCGATTGATACGGCAGCAGCGGATCCTGCAACATTTCCTATTCCGGCAGATGCTGAAATTGTTGCAGTAAGAGCCTGAAATGATGAAACTTCGCCTTTTTTCTTTTTAACACGTATTTCTTTATGTTCGTAGTTTTTAGTAATCAGTTTAATTGCGTGTTTAAATCCCCAAATCCCGATAAAACGAGTTCTAATTGTAAAATAAAATGCCGCAATCATTAAAAGAGCAACAAGAAATTCAATCCTGACACCATGAATGGTGATAGAACTGAATATTAATCCTGAAATTTTATCGGCTATCGGAGATAAAAATGTATCTATTGCATTATCTAAGTTCATTACCATAAAATTGTATCATAAAAATATTTACAACCATATATTGAATTGAATATTATCCTGTTCGGGAAGAATCTCTACTTCCTTACCTCTGAATACAATTCCGCAATAATTAAAAAATTGTGCAAATTTTTTCCCTTTATATTTAAGAATATCAAAGCCGTTTATTGACACAGGACTGTTTATTGAAATCTTTTTTCCGTTAATATTTCTTGTGTAAAATGTTTTTAAATCTATCTGTGCATTATCATATGCCCATCCGTTTTCACTTACATAATCAACTATTCCGTAAACCGGAGTATCTTTTTTGATATACAGCTTGTTGCTTTTATAAGTATCTTTCACTGTTTGAAATTTAATTTTATCTCCGACTTCTATTTCGTTTCGGCTTGTTGAAATTTTTTGAGCTGCAGTTATTTTTATCGGTGTATTTTCTGAATTTATATAATCACCAAAAAATACAACCAGCCGCGATTTTTCAGGTTTTAATATAACTTCCCCTCCTCTTATTATATAAGTTGCAGGTGCAAGTCCGTTATTTGCAAGTTCCTGATATTTTGTGTGCTCTCCGCCCTTAATGTAAATTTCTCCGTTAAGTTTTTTGCCGGAATTTTTGTAGTGAAAATTGTTTATTAAAATTGATGCCTGCTCTCCTGCAAAACCGTTGGGTGTCAATTCTCTAATTAAGCCGGTTATGACTTCTCCGCTTTTTATATCTTTAAAGTCTATATAATCTCCTTCATGTAAATTTTTATCTGCTGTTGAAATTTTTTTGAGTGGAGTAATTGTAACAGGAACTTCTTCCGCAAGGGAAGAAAGTCCTGTAAGCAATATTGAAATTAGTATTAATCTTTTAAACATTATAAATCCCCATTTTCAAGTTGTTTCATTCTTTTCTTTTTCTGTTTTTGTTGAAATTCTATAATGTCATTTTTCAAACTGCATTCAAAGTTCTTATATGAAGGGGTGCGTGTAAGCGGAGAATTCAGGTATTGCGGATATTTTACATATATATATTTATACATATCTATTAATCGTTTTGACCCTTTCGGATGAAGGTAAGTGCATCCCCAATCCCAAACGGGTTCTCCAAAAATTTTGTTTCCCATTGTAATTGCTGCAACAGGGTCGTACCCTGCTTTGACCATATAATCTATGGCATTCAGGTCTGCTTTTTGTTCATATTTTTTTGAATTTGCGTTCATTGCCATATACTTAATCATCCCGCCGTAGGCTTCAACAGAGTGAGCAATTTCATGGGACAGTACATAAGCAAGTTCATCATCGTTGTCTATATAAAGAAACATGCCGGAATAAATTGTAACGGTTTTATCATAAAGATTTGAATTCGCATTAACTGTTTTTTTATTCTCTACAAAAATTGGAACCCTTTTGGGGATTCTGTTGTCAAGCATGATTTTTTGTCCGACTTTTAGAACTTTTTCTTCATCAATTCCTTTTTTTCTCCAAAAGTTATTCAAATTTGCACCTTGAATAACCATGATTTCATCAGCAAAAGAACATGAACCTATTAACAGTACTCCTAATAAAACTAAAATCTTTTTCATAATAATTCCTCTTATCATATACACGAAAATATATTACTATATTATTTTTAAATTTGCAAGTTTATGTAAAACTTTTATAAGGATATGTAAATTTGCATGTTTCAATGTTATAATGTATATATTCGGATAGATAATTATTGAGAGGAAATATATGTGCGGAATTGTAGGATATGTAGGAAATAAGTCAGTTGTTGATATTTTGCTTGACGGTCTTGAACAATTAGAATACAGAGGGTATGATTCTTCCGGTATTGCCGTTATGTGTGAAGATGAAATCAAGGTTTATAAAGCTATCGGAAAACTTCAGAATTTGCGTGATGAACTTCGCGGGCATGAACATGAATATAATAGTTCAACTATGGGAATCGGGCATATCAGATGGGCTACCCATGGCGCACCTACTCTTTTAAATGCTCACCCTCATACCTGCAATTGCGGAAACCTTGTTGTTGTACATAACGGAATTATTGAAAATTACAAGGAATTAAGAGAACAATTATCTCAGGATGGCTGTGTTTTCAAATCACAAACTGATACTGAGGCTGTAGCCCATCTTGTTGCAAGAAAATACGCAGAATGTAAGGATTTAACAGAAGCTGTCAGACTCGCCTCGGAAGAAATTGAAGGTGCTTATGCTCTTTGTGTAATGCATAATGACTGCAAAAATAAGCTTGTTATAACAAAAAGAAATGCTCCGCTTCTGGTCGGAATCGGAGAAGCTGAATACTTTGCGGCTTCTGATGTTCCGGCGATTATTAAGCATACTAAAAAAGCTGTTTACCTATCAGATAACCAGATTGCGACTTTAACTCCGGATTCTATGCATCTTATTGATGAGAACGGAAATACGGTTGAGCCGAAAGTTGAACTTCTTCCATGGGAGCCTGTAGCTTTAAGTAAAATGGGGTATAAGCATTTTATGCTTAAAGAAATTCATGAACAGCCGGATGTTATAAGAAATATTCTGGTCGGAAGGCTCCATGCTCCTGATGAACATATTATTTTGAATGAAGTAAAGCTCAATAAAGAAACTTTAAAAAAGTTAAACAGAATTCAGATTATTGCCTGCGGTACATCTTTGCATGCGGCAATGGTAGGTAAATATATAATTGAAAGTTTTTGCGGTATTGCTGTTGATGTGGAAGCATCAAGTGAATATATTTACAGAAAAACTGTTACGGACGAGCATACTCTGGTAATCGGAGTTTCTCAATCGGGAGAAACTGCTGATACTTTAACGGCAATAAAGCAGGCTAAAGCTAAAGGTTCGCATATTTTAATAATTACAAACAGACCTGACAGTGCTATGGCAAGAGAAGCTGACAGTTTAATTCCTGTTAATGCGGGGATTGAAGTTTCTGTTGCTGCAACAAAATCATATATCGCACAATTGATGGCCTTCTATCTTTTATCTTTGTATATGTCTGAGATTAAGGATAGTATAGCAGCATCAACCCTTACTTCTTTAAAGGCAGAGTTAATGGTGCTTCCGCAAAAGATTGAACAGATACTTGCACATAAAGAAGATATTCAAAAAGTTGCAAAAACTTATGCCAATACAAAAGATTTCATTTATATTGCAAGAGGTATCAATTATCCGACAGCATTAGAGGGTGCACTTAAGCTTAAGGAAATCAGCTATATAAATGCAACCGGATATCCTGCGGGCGAATTGAAACATGGCCCTATCGCAATGCTTGATGAAACAATGCCTGTGCTGTCAATTTTGATGAACGGTTCTGTCTATGAAAAACTCCTTTCAAACAGCGAAGAAGCAAAGGCAAGAAATGCGAGAATGATTGCACTGACAAATTCAAAGGATGAAAAGTTAATTGATTTATTTGAGCATATAATCAGAGTTCCTGATGTTCAGGAATTGTTCTCCCCGATTATTGCAATAATTCCTTTACAGCTTATGGCATATTATATCGCGGAATTTCTGGGCAAAGACGTAGATCAGCCGAGAAATCTTGCAAAATCCGTTACTGTGGAGTAAAATTATTTTGTAAAATTGAATATTTAAAAAGCCGATATAGCTCAGTTGGTAGAGCAACTCATTCGTAATGAGTAGGTCGCGAGTTCGAGTCTCGCTATCGGCTTTATTTAAAACTTATGATAAAATCTGCCGTTGTAAAAATAAATAAAATAAATAATTTTGATAATTCCTATATTGAATCCGAATTAAGAAAATTATATAGAGATATAGTGCGCTGGGCTGTTATTGATGTCAGCGAAACCGATATTTCAATAAGTGTTTCTTACATAGCGTAATATATATTAATACATAATTTGCTTTTATAAATTTTTGGTTTTATAATGTTGCTCAATGAAGTTGCCGGGTCGGAATTAAAAACCTTACCGGCAGGATTGACGGTGATATGGTTCGCCGGATCCGAAATACAAATTAAGGAGAATTTGAAATGACACCAAGAAACTTTTTATTCACTTCCGAATCAGTTACGGAAGGCCACCCCGACAAAGTATGCGATCAGATTTCTGATGCTATTTTGGACGAGTTTTTGACAAAATACCCTCAATCAAGAGTCGCTGCAGAAACTACTGTTACTACAGGTATGGCGCTTGTTTGCGGAGAAATTACATCTGACTGCTATGTTGATATCCCGTCAGTTGTAAGAAGCACAATTAAAAATATCGGATATTCAGGGGCTTCAGGCGGCGGATTTGATGCCGATACCTGTGCTGTTTTGACAAGTATTGATGAACAGTCTTGCGACATCGCAGGCGGTGTAAACAAAGCTTTTGAAACAAGATCTGATAATGCTGATACTTCTACTTCGGAAACTGAAAATATCGGCGCAGGCGATCAGGGAATTATGTTTGGTTACGCTTGTAACGAAACACCTGAATTAATGCCTTTACCTATCAGCTTGGCTCATAAATTATCATACAGATTGGCTCAGGTAAGAAAACAGGGAATTTTAAATTACCTCAGACCTGACGGCAAATCTCAGGTTACTGTTGAATATGTTGACGGTAAACCTTCAAGAATTCATACAGTATTAATTTCAACACAACATGATCCTGAAATTAACGGCGTAAGCGATAATCATAAAGTTCAGGAAATTATAAAAAGAGATATTATAGCTTATGTAATTGATGAAGTTTTTGCTCATGAAGCAATTAAACTTGACAGCGATACAAAAATTCTTGTAAACCCGTCAGGTAGATTTGTTGTTGGCGGGCCTCAGGGTGATGCAGGTTTGACAGGCCGTAAGATTATTGTTGATACATACGGCGGTTATTCAAGACACGGCGGCGGAGCTTTCTCCGGTAAGGATCCTACAAAAGTTGACAGATCTGCAGCTTACGCAGCAAGATGGGTTGCTAAGAATATTGTTGCCTCAGGTTTGGCTGAAAAATGCGAAATTGAACTTGCTTATGCAATCGGTGTTGCAGAACCTGTTTCAATCATGGTTGATACTTTCGGCACAGGAAAAATTTCCGATGATGAAATTTCAGCTTTAGTATCTAAAAACTTTGATTTAAGACCTACATCAATTATTAATCAGTTTGACCTTCGCGGTTTGCCTGCTAAAAACGGCGGTAAATTCTACCAGTTGCTGGCAGCTTACGGACATATGGGCAGAACTGATATTGATGTTCCGTGGGAAAGAACAGACAAGGCTGATGCTTTGAAATCTCAGGCTTGCGGTTGCTGTTCTTGCTCTAAATAAGTACTTGATTATAAAATACCGGCTGACTTTAAAGTTTGCCGGTATTTTTTATCCGCAAAAAATATTTTGTTTAATTTTTATATTATTGTACCAGATTTATAAGGAGAAAAATTTATGTTACCCGTTTTACCGCAGATTGCCCCTAAAAATATTATGCCAAATCCTGTAACGAGTTTTACCCCGAACAGATATATGCCTTTATTAATGCCGAATGATGCAATCCATCCGCAGGCAAGTGTAATCGGTGATGTTATAATCGGGCAGGATGTAAACATTGCTCCTTTTGCTTCCGTCAGAGGAGATGAAGGTACGCCTATTTATATAGGTTCAGGTTCAAATGTTCAGGACGGTGTTGTTATCCACGGACTAAAAAACGGGCGCGTAAAACATGACGGACAGGAATATTCTGTTTATGTCGGTAAAGATGTCAGTCTCGCTCATCAATCGCAGGTTCACGGTCCTGCCAAAATTGGCGATAACGTATTTGTAGGTATGCAGTCATTTGTTTACAAATCAGAAATAGGCAATAATGTTGTTATTGAGCCTGCTGCAAAGGTTATTGGCGTAAAAGTCGCTGATAACAGATATGTTCCTGCGGGAGAAGTTATAAAAACTCAGGAACAAGCTGATAAATTGCCTGAGATTACCCCTGATTATGCTAATAAAGATATGAATCATGAAGTGGTAGAAGTTAATAAGGAACTTGCATATTCGTATCCTGCGAATTACTATATGGCAAGTTTTGTTTAATTTATATCAATTCTTTTTAAATCAAAATCTGTTTGATGTTTTTCTTTATTTCTTTTGATTAGTATTGCCGCAATGATTGCTGTTACCGGTACACAAACAAGAATTGCTATGCTTCCTGTGAGCGCAGATAAAATTTCTGTTGCAACCTGATTGAGATTAAAAAATTTGTTCATATCAATGTTGCTTGACAAAAGTACAAGCGGAAGTGCACTCCCGAGATAGACAAGTATAAGGGTATTGGACATTGTGCCGATAATATCACGTCCGACATTCATCCCTGATGTAAAAAGCTGTTTTACTGTTAAAGAATTATCTGTTTCATAAATTTCGTTAATTGTGCTTGCGATTGAAACAGCCGTGTCCATAAGTGCGCCCAGTGCAGCTATTACCATTGATGCCGAAAGAATTCCCGTAAAGCTTAAATCGGGTCTTGCTGTGTATAAAAACATGGGTTCTTCTCCCGCAAATCCTGTCAGGTGTGCAAAATATATTGCAAGCATTGATAATGCTCCTGCAAATATCAGACTTGAACTTGTTCCGATTATTGCTGCCGAACTTTTTGAATTGAAACCGCCTACAAGATATATTGTTATGCCTGCTGATAAAATTCCTACAAGTACTGATGATGCAATCGGGCAAAAACCGTTTAAAATCATAGGCATAAGCATAAAGAATATCAGTGCAATTGTGGATACTATAGAAATTATACTTGTAACCCCCTTTTTATGGCCTATTAAAAGAAGCATTACAAAGAATATTGCACCGAACAAGTATATTTGATTTTCTCTTTTTATGTCCGCAATAAAAAAATCTACATCCTCGGGAGTTGAAACAGTATTCGAAACCGGTTCAACGTGAAGAACGACCTTGTCGCCTTTATTGAGATTAATGTCGTAAGCAGGATTTCCTGTAAGCATGTTTTCAACAATTCTTTCAGTTCCCTTGAAATCTCCTGTAAGAACTTTTATTGTAACAAGCTGTTTTGTTGTTTGTTCCCCCCGGTTAAAATTATCGGCATCCTCATATTTAATATTTTCAACAATACCTGTTTCCGAAGGAAGTACAGGTTTTGCGTCATCAGCAAGTGCAGGTAAGAACATCCCTATTGTAAAAAATAAAATAATGATTATTTTTTTCATTTGCATCTCCGGATTTACTCTACCACAAAAATAATATCGATGAAATTTTGTATTTTGCGGTGCGGGTAATCAACAGTATTGGAGTATTAGTCTAAAAGACGGCAGTTTCTATTTTAATTAAGCCTTTTTACTTGCACAAATTCTTTTTTGAAGTATGATTTATATAGATGTATTAATTAATATAAGGATAAAAAAATGAAAGTAAATTTAGAAAATGAAAAAGAAAATGTTGTTAAATTAAATATTACAATTCCTGCAAAGGATGCAGCTGATGCGTATAACAATGCTGTAAGAAAAATCTCTCAATATGTAAATATTGACGGGTTCAGAAAAGGCAAAGCTCCGCGTTCTGTAGTTGAAAGACATGTAGGAACTGAAAGAATTAAGCAGGAAGCTATTGAAAATCTTATGCCGAAAGCTATTAATCAGGCTGTTGTTGATAACAAACTTGACCTTGTTGCACAGCCGTATATTACATCATACAACTTTAATATTGGTGAAGATTTAACAGTTACTGCAAAGGCTGAATTAAGACCGGAAGTTACACTCGGACAGTATAAGGGGTTGAAATTAGAGGTTAAAGATTCACCTGTTGCCGAAGATGCTATGCAAAAATCTATTGATAATCTTTTGAACCAGTATGCTACTCAGGAAACAGTTATTGACAGAGCAACAAAAGATAGTGATATTGCAGTAATCGACTTTGAAGGTTTTTGCAACGGCGAAAAAATTCAGGGAGGAGATGCAAAAAATTATCCGCTTGATCTTGCTCATTCAAACTTTATTCCGGGATTTGCAGAGCAGATTGTCGGCAAAAATCTTAATGATGAATTCGAAATTAAAGTAACTTTCCCTGAAAATTATCACGATGAAAAATTAAAAGGCCAGCCTGCAACTTTTAAAATTAAACTTAATGAAATTAAGGAAAGAAAGCTGCCAGAACTTAATGATGAATTCGCTCAGAAAGTTGGTCCTTTTAAAACAGTTGATGATTTGAAGGCTGATATTCAAAAATATCTTGACTCTCAAAGAGAAAGAACAAATAAACAAAATTCCGAAAATGAAGTGTTTAAAACCGTTATTGATGCTTCAAATGTTGATATCCCTGAATCTATGATTGAAAGAGAAGTTGCTTCTTTGAAAGAAGAATATAAACAAAGACTTGCTGCTCAGGGAATTACCTGGGAAACTCTTGTTAAATCACAGGGCGAAGATGAATTGACTAAAAATCTTCATGAAGATGCTAAAACAAGAATTAAAAATTCTCTCGTTATTGACAAAATTGCAAAAGAAGAAAATATCAAGCTTGAAACTAAAGATATTGAAGCAAAATTTGCCCAGCTTGGTGCCGCTTACGGAATGAAACCGCAGGATTTAGTTAAACAGTTAGGGAAAAATCCTGAAGTTTTGACTTCAATTTCTCAACAGGCAATGAATGATAAGGTCAGAGATTTCTTAATTCAAAACAATACTGTAGAAATTAAGTAATAATTTTTAATATCTAATATATGTGCCGTATTTACAACGGCACATATTTGATTAAAATAAGTAAATGATACATAATTATAGGAGAGGTTAAAATGAGTTTTGTACCTGTAGTAATAGAACAATCCAGCAGAGGCGAACGTTCTTTCGATATCTTTTCAAGACTGTTAAGAGAAAGAATTATCTTTTTAGGTACGCCTATTGATGATATGGTTGCAAATTTGGTTGTAGCACAATTATTATTATTAGACAGCGAAAATCCTGAAAAAGATATTATGCTTTATATTAACAGCCCTGGGGGAAGTGTAACTGCCGGATTTGCAATTTATGATACAATGCAGCACATAAGAGCTGATGTTTCAACTATTTGTTTGGGACAGGCTGCTTCTATGGGTGCATTTCTTTTATCTTCAGGTGCGAAAGGTAAAAGAATGGCTCTCCCTCATTCAAGAGTTTTGATACACCAGCCTTTAGGCGGTGCTCAGGGACAGGCTACAGATATAGAAATTCAGGCCGCTGAAATTATAAGAATTAAAAAATCATTGAATGAAATTTTGGCTTCTAATACAGGTCAGTCAATTAAGAAAATTGAAAAAGATACTGATCGTGACTATATTATGACTCCTGCAGAAGCTTTAGAATATGGTATGATTGATAAAGTTATATCAAGAGATGCAATTAAGTAAAAGAAAGGATTGGCGAGCGTTACAATTAGTTTCGTAAGCTATGGTATAAAAAATGGCAAAACATGATGATAGCAGATTAAAATGTTCATTTTGCGGTAAATCACAGGATCAGGTAAAAAAATTGATTGCAGGTCCTGAAGTATATATCTGTGATGAATGCGTAGATTTGTGTAATCAGATTTTGGATGAAGAATTTTTCGAAAATAAAGATAAGGAAGTGGCTGACAGTGAAAATTCCGCAGAAGAAAAGCCTATTCCCAAGCCGCATGAAATTAAAGCTTATCTTGATGAATATATTGTCGGTCAAGATGATGCTAAAAAAGTACTCTCTGTTGCTGTGTATAACCACTACAAAAGGTTGAAACACAACAAAGATAATGACAAGGACTCTGTTGAAATCCAAAAATCAAATATTCTTCTTGTCGGACCTACAGGTTCGGGTAAAACTCTTCTTGCACAAACTCTTGCAAAGATGCTTGACGTTCCTTTTGCCGTTGCGGATGCAACAACATTAACAGAAGCCGGCTATGTCGGTGATGACGTTGAAAATATTCTGCTGAGATTATATCAGAATGCTGAGTTTGACTCTGCTAAGGCTGAACGCGGTATTATTTATATTGATGAAATTGACAAAATTTCCAGAAAATCCGAAAATACTTCAATTACAAGAGATGTTTCCGGTGAAGGTGTTCAACAGGCTTTGTTAAAAATGATTGAGGGTACTGTTGCACATGTTCCGCCTCAGGGTGGCAGAAAACATCCGCATCAGGAATTCATTGAAATTGATACAAAGAATATTCTGTTTATTGTCGGCGGTGCATTTGTCGGATTGGAAAAAATAGTTGAACGCAGAGCAGGCGAAGGAACTTCTGTCGGGTTTGGCGCTAAAGCTCCTATGACTCAGATTGAAAAAGAGGCAGCGGCTGCAAGAATGCTGAAAAAACTTCAGCCTGAAGATTTGTTAAAATTCGGTATGATTCCTGAGTTCATAGGCCGTGTTCCTGTGTATGCTGTTCTTGATCAGCTGAATGAAAAAACATTAAAAATGATTTTAACAGAACCGAAAAATGCTGTTTTGAAACAGTATCAGGCCTTGTTAGAAATGGATGGTGTTGATTTGGAATTTGAACCGGAGGCCATAGATTTGATTGCACAGGAGGCTATAAAACGTAAAACAGGTGCACGTGCGCTGCGTTCAATTGTTGAGGAAATTATGCTTGATGTTATGTATGATGTTCCAACGAAAGCTGATATTACTAAATTTGTCGTTACGGCAGATATGGTAAAAAACAGGAAAAACGCTGAGATTGTGCAGCTTCCTACTCAAAATCACGATAAAGAAATTACAGCATAGTAAGATAAATTTAAAGGCGGATTTTAAATCCGCTTTTTTTGTGAAACTTTGCTTAACATATTTGTAAAATGTACGTATTTATGAAAAAATATATTTATGGGGAATAGTAAAACACTTATTTTAATTGACGGACATGCACTTGCTTTCAGACAGTATTATGCTCTTGAAAGAAGTAATATGAAAACTTCCGATGGTACTCCTACCTGGGCTGTGTACGGCTTTTTTAAAGCTATATTTGATCTTTTAAAAAATAATGCTTTAAAAACAGATGCAATTGCAGTGGCTTTTGATGTCAGTCATCATACTTTCAGAACTGAAACTTATACTGAATATAAAAGTAACAGGGAAGCCATGCCTGATAATATGCGTTCTCAAATGGAACTCATTTATGAGGGCTTGAAAGCTTTCAATATACCAATTTACACTAAAGAAGGTTTTGAAGCTGATGATGTTATCGGAACTATATCAAGTGAAGCTTGTGCGCTCGGACATAAGGTTTTAATTCTGACCGGTGATCAGGATGCTTTCCAGCTTGTGGATAAAGACGGATGTGTAAAAGTTATTCTTCCCTCTAAAGGTGAACTTGTTGAATATAATTGGAATAAAATTTATGAAAAATTGGGGGTATATCCTAATCAGGTTATTGACTATAAAGCTTTAAGAGGGGATACATCGGACTGTATTCCCGGAGTAAAAGGTATTGGTGAAAAAACTGCCCAAAAACTTCTTGCAAAATACGAAACTCTTGATAATATTCTTGCTGATTGCGAAAATATTCCGGAAAAATCTGTTAGAGAAAAGATTTGTGCAGGTAAGGAACAGGCAAAAATGAGTCAGTATCTGGCAACAATTGTCAGAAATCTTGATATAAACTTTGATTTTGATAAAACAAAAGTTGAACTGCCTGAAATTTCAGTTGTAACAGAATATTTGAAAAAAATGCAGTTTTATACGTTTATTAAAAATATAAATGAGATTTTATATTCTTTTGATAAAGGTTCTGCTCCGATTGTGCCGCAAAATCAAGTTGAAGGTACATGCCAGCTTGGTATCTTTTCTGAGGCTGTTAATGAAGAAATTAACAAAGAGTCTGATTTTAACTCAGAAAATCATCTCGTTGTTGATTCTGTAGACCTTGATACTCTTGTTAAAGATTTGCAAAATCAAAAACTTGTTGCTTTTAGAGTGTATGCAAATGTAGTAAGTGCTGTACGCTCTGAAATCACCGGTTTTTCATTTTCTTATAATCCGGATATTACTTCTGATGAACGTATAAGTTTTATAGATTCCGGTGCTGTATATAAGAGTTTTTACATTCCGGTTAATCATTCTAATATCGAAAATCAACTGCGTGTAAAAGATGTTCTGGAGGCTTTAAAACAGTTTTTTGAAAACGATGATGTCAAAAAGGTAACTCACAATGCTAAAAGTGCATATAATATATTGAGGTGTGCAGGTGTATTTGTCAAAGGGATAATATTTGATACAATGCTTGCCAGTTATGTAAAAGATCCGCAAAGGAATCACGAACTTGATATTCAGGCAATGGAGCATTTAAGTCATGCTATTATACCTTATGCTCCTTTTGAAAAGGACAAGAAAAAACAAATTAAATTGAGTGATGCACCTGCTGAAAGTGTATTGGCTTTTTCATGTGACGAAATTGTTTCAATTTTGGAACTCGTAAAATTCTGGTCATCCGATTTGGATGAAAAAGAACTTGATATTGTTTATAATATTGAAGTTCCGTTGACATTTGTTCTTGCTGATATGGAATATGACGGAGTTTCCGTAGATGAAATGTATCTTGCTCAATTAACTGTTTCTATGAATTTGGAACTTGCGCAGATTGAAGAAAAAATATTTAAACTTGCAGGGTGTAATTTTAATATTAATTCTCCGCGTCAGGTGGGTGAAGTTCTGTTTGATAAAATGGGACTGAAGGCAAAGAAAAAACGTGGGAAATCAAATTATTCAACAAATGCTGCTGTTCTGGAAGAACTTGCGGAAGAATATGAAATTGCACAATTAATTCTTGATTACAGAAAATATGCAAAGCTGAAATCAACTTATACAGAGGCTTTGCCTGTTTTAATTGATATAAAAGACAGGCGTATTCATACAACTTATAATCAGACTGTAACGGCAACAGGGCGCCTTTCTTCATCAAATCCGAACTTGCAAAATATTCCTGTTAGAACAGAAGAAGGCAACAAAATAAGAAAAGCATTTGTGCCTAAGGATAAAGAAAACGCATTAATTCTTTCTGCTGATTATTCTCAGATTGAACTTCGTCTGCTTGCCCATATTACACAGGATAAGCATTTGCTGGAGGCATTTAATAACGGAATTGACGTTCATACACTTACGGCATCAAAGGTATTTGATGTACCGGTAGAAGAAGTTACCAAAGATATGCGTTATAAATCAAAGGCTGTTAATTTTGGTATTATCTACGGGCAGAGTAAATACGGGCTTGCAAATGCTCTCGGCATTTCAAATGCAGAGGCTGAAGATTTTATAAATAAATATTTTGCGACATATCCGAGAGTGAAAGCATATATGGAAGGAACTGTAAAAGAGGCGGAAGAAAAAGGTTTCGTTCAGACGATTTTCGGAAGAAAACGCTATCTTGCATCAGAACTTTCAAGTTCAAACGGAATGATTAGAGAATTTGCAAAGCGTGCGGCAATTAATCAGCCGATGCAGGGCTCGGCGGCTGATTTAATGAAGATTGCCATGATAGAATTTGCAAACAAATTAAAGGAAAATAATCTAAAATCAAAAATGATTATTCAGGTTCATGATGAGCTAGTTGTTGAGGTTTTAAAATCTGAATTGGAAGAAGTAAAGCGTCTGGTAAAAGAGGCTATGGAGCTTAATCAACCGTTGTCTGTCCCTCTTGTTATAGACATAAGTGCAGGTGAATCATGGAAAGAACAATAAAATTTTTTGCAATAATTTTAGGGTTGTTTATTTTAGGTGTAATTCCTGTCAGGGCGGAAGATGACTTGCTCTTGAGTAATCTCATTACACCTCAGAATGTGAATTTTAATATTTGTACAAGAACGTATATTCTGCCTCAGGATAAATTGTTCTATATGGCTATAGCAAGTGCTAATGCTAATAATTTTGATGTTGAAGAAATTCAGTCAAAAACAGGCTATATTCTTTTTACCGCTGTAAATAAACAGTATTTGGCAAGTATAGTTAAGGTTGATGATACTCATTCCATGTTAAAAATTACACCTACAAATAATAATTATTTCTTTCCGCCTGGTGTTGTTTTGAATTTCTTTAGATATATTGACTTGTACGGTGCTACACCGCTTGTAAATGTCCCTAAAGTTTAACTGTTGAGATTGTTGTGGGCTTCATTAACAATTTCTTCTATGTCATATTGCTGCGGCTCAGAGGCTTCTGTTGAAAGCCATACAAGATATTCAATATTTCCGGAGGGCCCTTTTATTGATGAATATGTAAGCCCTTGAATTGAGTAATCGAGAGTCCTGGCAAAATTTATAACATTTTCAATAACTTCTTTATGTACTTTTTTATCTTTTACAACCCCGCCTTTTTCCACTTTTTCTTTCCCTGCTTCAAATTGTGGTTTTATAAGACAAATCATTTCATGAAAATCAGGATTTAAAAGTTTTTTAAGATTTTCAAGCACCTTTGTTAACGAAATAAATGACAAATCACTAACAAGCAAATCTGCAGCGGGTTCTCCATTTGTATAAATATCAGAATAGTCACAAATTTTCAGATTTGTTCTTTCAATAGTTTTTACACGTTTGTCGGATCGAATTTTCCAGTCAAGCTGACCGTAGCCGACATCAACGGCATAAACAAATCCCGCCCCGTTTTGTAAAAGGCAGTCCGTAAATCCGCCTGTTGATGCGCCGGCATCAAAGCAAATTCTATCTTTTACGCTAAAATCAAATGCATCAAGGGCTTTTTTTAGCTTAAACCCGCCTCTTGAGACGTAAGGCATTGATTTAACAACTATATCATATTCCTTTGAAGGATTAATTTGAAAACCAGCTTTTGTAATATATTCATCATTTATTTTCACGTGTCCGGCAAGAATTGCGGCCGATGCCTTACTTTTTGTTTCGAAATATCCAAGATCTGTAAGGTATTTGTCTAATCTTTCTTTCATAGAATAAGATTATCAAACATAAATATTAAAATCAATTACTTACAGCAATATTATTATATGTTAGGTACTCTAAAAATTGTCTGTTCCCTGTCGGGGCCTACGCTTACTATTATAATGGGCACACCAAGCAGTTCTTCAAGACGGGCAAGATATTTTTTGCAGTTTTCAGGCAGATTATCGAATTCTTTAATTCCTGATATATAGTTGCGCCAACCTTTGTGGGTTTCGTAAACAGGCTCTAAATATTTATGCATAAATACATCTGTGGGGTAGCTCGTATAAATTTTTCCATTACGTTTATCTTTATAAGCCGTACATATTTTGATTTCGTCAAAACTGTCAAATACATCAATTTTGGTTAAGGCAATTGATGTTAAGCCTCCTACAAGTACTGCATATTTCATTGTAACAGCATCAAACCATCCGCAGCGGCGTGGCCTTCCTGTTGTAACTCCGTATTCACCTCCTATTTCTCTAATTTTATCTCCTGTTTCATCTTTTAGCTCTGTTACAAAAGGCCCTTCCCCGACTCTTGTTACATAAGCTTTTGCAACTCCTATGACCTCATCAATCATTGTTGGCCCGTAGCCCGAACCGGTTGCAGCCCCTCCTCCTATCGGATTTGACGAAGTCACAAAGGGATATGTTCCGTAATCCACATCAAGCATAACGCCTTGAGCGCCTTCAAATAATATCGCTTTTTTATTTTGTTTAGCTTCCTCCAGTTCTTTTTGCCAGTCAAAGCATACATACGGCTCGAATATTTTTGCATATTTTTCGCATAATGCTATGATACAATCTTTTGTGTATGGTTCAAGGCCATATACTTTTTCAAGAGTTTTATTTTTTAGTGGCAGAATAATATCAAGTTTTTCGCTAAGTGTATCCGCAGAATACAAATCCTGTATTTTAAGTCCTATTCTTGCCATCTTATCTGTGTAAGTCGGTCCTATTCCCTTTTTAGTAGTTCCGATTTTTCCTTTACCTGCCGTGCTTTCTGAATATCCGTCTACTTCCGTATGATAAGGCATTGTAATTGACGCAAGCGGATTAATTTTCAATCCGGAAACATCAATACCCTCATTGATAAGACCTTTGACTTCCTGTTCAAAGTATTCGGGAAGAATAACAGTTCCCGGACCAATAAAACAAATTTTATTTTTATATAAAATTCCTGAGGGTATCAAATGGAATTTAAAAGTCTTGTTATGTGCAACAACAGTATGTCCTGCGTTGCATCCGCCCTGATATCTTATAATTACATCTGCATCCTGAGCCAATAAGTCAGTAATTTTAGCTTTCCCCTCGTCGCCCCATTGTGCACCGACAACAACCTTATTCATATCCTTAATCCTTTCCGTGAAACAGGTCAATTACTCATTTATTTTATCACAAAAAAGTTGTTAGCAAAATATTTATATTTTAAAAATTGTATTTGAGTTATCATTTGTCACCTCAATAACTTTGTCTATATTTATTTGTTTAAGTTTTGCAATTTCTTCGGCAACAAATTTTACGTATGCAGGCTGATTTTCTTTCCCGCGATGCGGAACAGGCGTAAGATACGGAGCATCCGTTTCCAGAAGTATGTGTTCAAGCGGAACAGCCTGCACAACTTCTTTCATTTTTACGGCGTTTTTGAAGGTTACTACCCCGCCTATACCTAAATACCAACCCTCTTTGATGCACTCTTTGGCAAATTCTACACTTCCAGAAAAACAGTGCATAACTACTTTTGAGCATTTGTTGTATTCTTTTAAAATATCAAAAGTATCTTTGTGGGCTTCTCTGTCGTGAACGTCTATCGGGAGATTAAGTTCATTTGCAAGTTTTATCTGCTTAATAAATACTTCTTTTTGCAGGTTGTTATAACTTTTATCCCAATAGTAATCAAGTCCTATTTCTCCTATGGCTATAATTTTTTTGTTTTCTGCAAGTTTTTTTATATCTTCAATTATATTGTCATTCCAATCTTTGGCATCTGACGGGTGAACACCGAGCATTCCGTATACATTATTATATTTATTGATAAGTTCAATAATACCTGTAAAATCAGCGGGATTTGCTGCCGGAACTATTATTTTTTCAATGCCGTTTGCCGCGGCATTTTGTAAGGCTTCATCCGGTGTAATAGTTTCAAGCATATTTATATGAGAATGTGTGTCTATCATAGTACTTTGATTATACCACGATTAAATATTGTGATATAATAAAGTCAGCATGGAAGAGAGAAATCTTAAAATATCAATAGGGCATTTATATCCCAGATTGTTAAATTTATACGGCGATATGGGAAATATTATTACACTTACAAAGCGATGTGAGTGGCGTGGAATTGATGTTGAATATGACCCGATTGGTGTTGGTGACAGAATAAAAGAACATGATTTATATTTCATAGGCGGCGGTCAGGACAAACAGCAGCAAGAAGTCGCAGGTGAGTTATATAAAAATAAAGATTTTTTAATTTCCGAACGGGATAAAAACGCTGTTTTTTTAGGTATTTGCGGCGGGTATCAATTATTCGGGCATTATTATCAGCCGTTTGAAGGGGATAAACTTTTAGGTATCAGCCTTATGGATGCTTATACTGTTGCCGGAAAAAAAAGATTTATCGGAAATGTTACAGTTGAAACGAATTTTTTAACCCCTTTGACTCTTGTAGGTTTTGAAAACCATAGCGGTTTAACCTATCTTCAAGGAGATACAAAATCGCTCGGAAAATTAAAAGTCGGAAACGGCAACAACGGGCAGGACGGCATGGAGGGCGGAAGATATAAAAATGTTTTCGGCACATATCTTCATGGTTCACTGCTGCCTAAAAATCCGCATTTTGCTGATTATTTAATAGAACTTGCGCTTGAAAAGCGTTACGGTGAAAAAATTAAATTGTCAAAACTTGATGATGAACTTGAATTAATGACGCACAATTCTCTAGTTGGAAAGGCTTATTAATGAGTAAAGAGTCTGCATTAAATTGGTATAATAGATGGTGCTTAATCCCTGACAAGATTAGATTTTTATTTATCGGTGGGCTTAATGCGGCTTTTTCTTACATAATTTTTGCAATTGCGGTTTACTTAATCGGTCAGGAGCATTATCAGATTTGTGTAGCATTACAGTGGGCAATCTCTTCTGTTTTTTCATTTGTTAATCAAAAATTATTTGTTTTTTGTACAAAAGGCCACTGGTTGAGAGAATATATAAAATGCTGTACAACCTGGGTTGTAAGTTATGCGGTCAATGCGCTTATTCTTGAAATTATTGTAAGATATGCAACCAAAAATGTTTATGTGGGGCAGTTTGTATCTATTCTTTTAGCAGCTGTGGTTACTTATGTGTTATTTAAATATTATGCATTCAGACACCATAAACATTAAGTCTATTTTAGTTCTTGATTAAAATATCCTACCAAAAATTTTAATTTATTTATTGCCTGTTCATAAGTTAATGTTATTGTTTCCAAAAATCTGTGATCAAATAACTCAATAGTGTTATTTTTGTTTACTCGGTCAACAGTGTAGCAATGATTATCGCTTAATCCTTTATTCAGTCCTATTGATGTTCCGGCAACAAAACTGCAGTTCGGATTTCTTTTAATTTCTTCAAAAATTTTTTCAGCGTTTTCTTTTTTTGATTTTAGATTTAATCTAATTCCGCCTTCATTTAATTTTATAGGTTTTTTACCTGTAAACATTTCCAGAAAATTTGAAGGTTTATTGAATTCAAATTTTTCATTGCAGCTTGGAAATCTGCATATAAATGGCTTTTTAGAAGGATATTTTTCTAAAAGTTTGTTCATAGCAACCTCTAATGCTTTAATAACGGGATTATGAGGTATAGCTATAGGAATAGGGTTCATGTATTTGTCCATATAAATCAGTTTATCCATTTCCTCATGTGTTGCAAAGAAATCTTCTTTGCGACCGTCTATATTATTAAATCTTATACGGTATCCTTTATCGGTGTGCACAATATTCTCAAACAAAGTTCGTCTCCCGTACATGCTTTTGGATAATGCACCTATAGAGGAAACAAGATAGCAGTCCTGAAAATGCTGTTTTGCAAATTTAAGATTATTTATTTCATTTAAACTTAATAGTTTCATTATGGTATTGATAAAACAACTAAAGAATAAAAATTGCTAAAAAGCGGTTAATTATTTAACCGCTTTAATTTTTTCTATAAGTTTTTTTGTTGCTTCTTCAGGTGTATATTTCCCCTGTTCGCCCGTTTCGCGGACTTTATATTCAACAAAGCCTTCATTAATCGTTTTTCCGACAGTTACTCTGAACGGGAAGCCTATTAAATCTGCGTCTTTAAACTTTACACCCGCTCTTTCATTACGATCGTCAAGAACAACTTCAATTCCTGCAGACTGTAAATTTTTGTACATTTTATCAGCAACTTCCATTTGAAGCTCGTCATTAATATTAACGGGGACAATTACAACATGATATGGAGCAATTGCAATCGGCCATTTAATTCCGTGTTCGTCATAGTGTGCTTCAACAGCTGCAGCTGCTGTTCTTGAAATTCCTATTCCGTAACATCCCATTACATAAGGATGAGTTTTTCCGTTGATGTCAGTGTAAACTGCATTCATCGGCTTTGAGTATTTTGTCCCGAGTTTGAAAATATTTCCGACTTCTATCCCTTTAGTTACATAGAGCGGTTTGCCGCACTGAGGGCATAATTCTCCTCTCTGTACAAGCCTGATATCAGCGTATTTGATATTTTCAATACCTAAATCGGAAAGATTTGCGCCTGCAAGGTGCTTGTCTGTTTGATTAATTCCTACAACAAAATTTTTCAAATCCCGAACTGTTTCATCAGCTATAATTTGAATACCGTTCATTCCTTTTGGTCCTATAAAGCCGGGTACGGCATCAAATCCTTTTTCTGACATAAGTTCTGCTATTTCTGCTGATGAAGCTATTCTTATATCAATTCCTCCTGCAGCGTTCATTAATTTGGTTTCTTCTATGGCTTTATCAGCTCTTATAAGTGCAAGAACCGGTTTTTTGTCAATTATATAAACCAGAGTTTTTAAAATCAGTGTATCCGGAATATTTAAGAATTTACTTAATTCCTCAATTGAGTGGGTGTTTGGAGTATCAAGTATTTTTGTTTCGCTAAAATATTCTCTGCCGTCAACAACGGCTTCCGGCAGATTTGATATTGCGTGGTTGGAATTAGCAGAATAATCGCAGGAATTACAGTAGAAAACATCATTTTCTCCTGCATCAGTGTCAGTGATTACCATAAATTCGTGTGAAACACTTCCGCCTATAGCCCCTGAATCAGATTGAACCATTTTGGTTTCCAGCCCGCATCTTTCAAATATTTTTTTATAAGCTTTAGCCATATTTTCGTATTCTTTATCCAGACCTGCTTCATCCAAATCAAAGCTGTAGGCGTCTTTCATAATAAATTCCCTGCCTCTTAAAAGTCCGTATCTCGGTCTTATTTCATCTCTGAATTTAGATTGAATCTGGTATAAATTAACCGGTAATTGTTTGTAAGATTTCAATCCGTCGCGGGCAACAGCTGTGATAATTTCCTCGTGCGTAGGCCCGAGGCACATATCTCTGTCGTGGCGGTCTTTGAGCCGCATTAATTCTTTCCCGTATACTTCCCATCTGCCTGATTCTTCCCAGAGTTCTTTGGGTTGTACAAACGGCATTAAAAGTTCCTGAGCGCCTGCTCTGTCCATTTCTTCTCTTACAATATTTTCTATCTTTTTCAAAACTCGCCACATCAAAGGCATGTATGTATAAATACCGGGTGAAAGTTTCTTTATAAATCCTGCTCTGCCGAGCATTTTGTGAGAAATAACTTCCGCATCAGAAGGATATTCTCTCAT
Organism: Candidatus Gastranaerophilales bacterium; assembly: GCA_944324015.1. Classification (GTDB taxonomy): domain Bacteria; phylum Cyanobacteriota; class Vampirovibrionia; order Gastranaerophilales; family Gastranaerophilaceae; genus Stercorousia. Next base: position 2,905 of record CALUUR010000016.1, on the reverse strand, counting down.
GGTTTGTACGAATAATTTAGACATTTTCATAGTAAATAATTCCTCACGTATAATTTTTATTACATGTAATTTTATCATAAAAACATTATATTGAAATTCCATAAAAATTTTGTTATAATTTAATGTATAGAGTTTTGAACAAGAAAAAGGAGTTAAATTTATGTCCGGATTTAAATTTGTGCATAGTTTCGGGGGGGGGGGCACTTTAGGCTTCGCCGGAGGCGCGTTTAGTACAGTCATTCTGAACTTGTTTCAGCATCTTGTTAATGGAAGATTTGAAGATAAGAAGGCAGGAAGGTATGCTGATATCGGCGGTCAGAGTCCGTGTAAAGATGAGTTTAGTTCTGGCAGCAGCACGCTGCCGAAACGAACTAATTCACTTAAGAAAAAAGCTGCGTTCGCATTATCCGAAGACGCTACGCGCGCAGCCCTGCCGAACAGCCAACGTCGAGTCGCGTTTACACTGGCGGAAGTTTTAATAACTTTAGGTATAATCGGTGTTGTTGCGGCAATAACAATTCCTACACTGGTATCAAAATACCAGATGAAGGTGTTTGAAACCGCCTTTAAAAAACAATATTCGGTTATTCAAAATGCTATTAATTACTCTGTTTTGGAAAACGGTATTTCAGAATGCTATACTTATTTCCCTGAGGGAGAAGGCGGTTATTTTTATTCGTACTCTGATTGTACATTATTAAAGAATTCATTAATTTCTTTATTACAGCTTCAGCCATATGATATGTATCATGATAATGAATACAAATTGAAGAGCAAAGATGAAGTTTTAGCAGAAGGAGGAAAAACACTTAATCCTGCTTGTAATATTTTAACAGCAGGCGAAAGTTATTTTACTAAAGACGGGACTATATTTTTGTTTGCAAAACCTTCACAGCGTGATGCTAATATTATTGTAATAGATGTAAATGGAAAGAAAGGTCCTAATAAATGGGGGTATGATATTTTTTACATGACGCTTACTAAGCGTAATCGTAATGGTTCTATTGAACAAAAATTATTTTTAACCGATGAATATTGTTCATTAGTTGAGAAAGGCGGACGTCTGCCAAGGACTATTTTGCAGAATAAAGAAATAACTGAAGATGATGATTTTAGTTGGACATGGAAGTAGTTTTATTAAAATAATATAAAATAAAGACTTATTTTAAATGGGTCTTTTTATGTTTGTTTGTGATAATATTTCTGTATAGAATAATTTAGAGAAGGAAGTATTATGAGTTTAACAGTATATTTAGGGATAGATGTAGGATCAGTAACGACAAAACTTGCTCTTGTTGATGAAAAGGGTAAATATGTAGACAGTTATATGCTCAGAACGGCAGGAAAACCTGTTATGGCTGTTCAAAAAGGTCTTAATGAGCTGTATTCAAAAAAATTAACCGATTATGAAGTTATGGGAGTCGGAACAACAGGTTCGGGCAGAAATCTTGCAGGTGCACTGGTCGGCGCAGATGTTATAAAAAATGAAATTACAGCTCATGCGGTTGCCGCAAGTATCAATGTCCCCGGGGTTCAGACTATTCTTGAAATCGGCGGTCAGGACAGTAAAATTATTATTCTTCGTGATGGTATAGTAACGGATTTTGCGATGAATACCGTTTGTGCGGCAGGTACCGGAAGTTTTCTTGACCAGCAGGCAAACAGATTAAATGTTCCTATTCAGGATTTTGGAGCTACAGCTCTTAAATCTACAAATCCAGCAAGAATTGCCGGAAGATGCGGTGTTTTTGCGGAAAGTGATTTAATCCATAAACAGCAATTAGGTTATCCTGTGGAAGATTTGTTGTACGGACTTTGTCAGGCTCTTGTTAGAAATTATCTTTCAAATCTGGCATTAGGAAAAGAACTTCTTCCGATATTTTCATTCCAGGGCGGTGTTGCAACAAATTCCGGTATGGTAAAAGCTTTTGAAGAAGCACTGGGGCATAAAGTCGTAGTTCCTGAAAATCACCAGACAATGGGTGCAATCGGCGCGGCACTGCTTGCAATGGAAAATCATCAATACACTGACGCTCCTACAAAATTCAAAGGATGGCAGGTCGGCGAAATGCATTTCCATTCAATTACCTGTGATTGTACGGGATGCTCTAACAATTGTGAAGTTATAACAATTGTTGAGGGTGGAGAAGAAATTCAGCATGTTGATAAAATAAAAGATATTAAAGGAAATATTATTGCACGCTGGGGCGGTACATGCGGAAGATGGGATATTTCATAACAAATTTTTATGTTAAACTATAGTTATGGAAGACCTTGCAGAGAAAATAACAAATATGCGCAGGAAATATCGCGAAATTTTTCTGACTACGGTTGATGCTATTAAGCAAAGGGTTGAAGAATTGCGCCCTGAAAATTTGAAAGGCGATATCTTTGATACTTATGCAAAGAACAGCGATGGAGAAAAGTGGCAAATCGCTGTGTTAGATATGTTTGAAAACGATATCTCTCATGAAATATACAGAAAGTGGAATGAAATTCTTGCGTTTAGACAAAATTTTTCCTGTAAAGGTTGTGCAACATGCTGCAATTTGGCTTGCTCGGAATTCTCGCCTGAGCAATTGAAAGAAAAAGCAAAAAATGGTGACAGGTTTGCAGCCCAGTTTATAAGTATTTTTATTCCTTATAATACTAAAGAAGAAGCAAAGAAAATTTATCCTGAATATATAAAACTTGTTGAAGATACTCTTGAGGATGAAAATGTATATTTCTACCATTGTCCCAAACTGAATGACTGCAATCGCTGCTCGGATTATGAAAACCGTCCTCAAATATGCAGGGTTTTTCCTGATAATCCCTTGAGTATTCTGCCCGAATCATGCGGGTATTATGAGTGGCGTCTGCAGGTTGAACCTGTTGCTTTAATGCTTCATTCAATGATGGAAAT
>CALUUR010000015.1 GCA_944324015.1 Candidatus Gastranaerophilales bacterium | reverse complement strand
ATAACGCCGTCGATTGACATTGCTGAAACAGGAATATCATCGCCTTTTTGTCTCATTGAAGGTTCAATGATTTTCTTAGCGAAATCAGATGCGTTATCAGGGATTAATTTAACATCGTCAACACATCCAACACCGTCAAGACTTGAAGGAATTGGAACTTCTTCTGTTGCATCAACAGCAGCATCAATCAATGCTAAGTTCATGTTAACAACATCATCGCCTTTTTTCTTGAAGGTTTTCTTTGTCATTTCTCTCATACCTTCAAGCGCTTGTTCAAACGGAATAATTCCTGAAACTTTGAAGTATGCAACCATCATAACTGTGTTTGCACCTTTACCTCTTAAGCCCGGCTGTTGTTCGATAAGTTTTTCAGCATCTACGTTGTAGAATTTGATTTTCTTATCAATAATAGTTTTTTGCATATCGCGTGTTAGATGTGCGAATGCTTCGTCTTTTGTATAAGGGCTGTTAAGTAAGAATGTACCGCCTTCTTTAATACCTTTCAACAAATCATATCTGCCAACGTATGCATGAGCTGAGCAAGATACAAAATCCGGTGCTGTGATAAGGTAAGTTGATTTAATCGGTTTGTCGCCGAATCTCAGGTGAGAAACAGTTACACCGAAAGATTTTTTAGAGTCATAAGCAAAGTATGCCTGAGCATCTTTGTTTGTATATTGACCAATAATCTTAATTGAGTTTTTGTTAGCACCAACTGTACCGTCAGAACCAAGTCCCCAGAACATACAGTTTGTAGTGCCTTCGGGTTCTGTAACGATGTGTTCTTCAACTTTTAATGATTTGTGAGTTACATCATCTTCGATCCCAACCGTAAATCCATGGAACCCGTTGTTTTCTGCATGTTTGTAAACAGCAAGAACCATAGAAGGTGTGAATTCTTTGGATGCTAAACCGTAGCGTCCGCCGATAATTCTAACGTCTTTGCCTTCCATAGCTGCTACAACGTCTAAGTATAAAGGTTCCCCGATTGCTCCCGGTTCTTTTGTTCTGTCAAGAACTGTAACGCGTTTTGCAGTAGAAGGAACAGCTTCTAAGAAACGTTTTACGTCAAACGGTCTGTACAATCTTACTTTTACCAAACCGTATTTAGTACCGCGTTTAGCATTTAAGTATTCGATTGTTTCTTCAATAGTTTCACAGCCTGAACCCATAGCAACGATTACGTCAGTAGCATCAGGTGCGCCGACATAATCAAACGGGTGATACTGTCTGCCTGTTACAGCAGCAACTTTGTCCATATATTCCTGAACAATATCAGGAACTGCATCATAGTATTTGTTAACAGTTTCACGACCCTGGAAGTAAACATCAGTGTTTTGAGCGCCTACTTTACAAACAGGAGATTCAGGTCTGAGTGCTCTTTGTCTGAATTCTTCAATATATTTAGGTTCAACTAATTTTGCGATATCTTCATAAGAGATTTCTTCAATTTTGTGAACTTCATGTGATGTTCTGAATCCGTCGAAGAACTGCAAGAAAGGAACTTTAGCCTTATAAGTTGCAAGGTGAGCAACCAGAGCTAAATCCATTTCTTCCTGAACTGAATTTGCAGCGAGCATTGCATACCCTGTGTTACGGCAGCCCATAACGTCTGAATGGTCGCCGAAAATCGCTAACGATTGAGCTGCAATGGCACGTGCTGCAACGTGGATAACGTGCGGCAGCATTTCTCCCGCCATTTTATGCATAACAGGGATCATCAATAATAAGCCCTGTGATGCTGTGTAAGTTGAAGTTAAAGAACCTGCTGCCAATGAACCGTGAACGGCACCAGCTGCACCTGCTTCTGATTGCATTTCAGCTACTCTTACTTCTTCTCCCCAGATATTTTTTTTGTGCTGGGAAGCCCATTCATCAATCCATTCACCCATTGTTGATGAAGGAGTGATAGGATAAATTGCGGAAACTTCGCTGAGAGCATAAGCAATATGCGCTGCGGCGTAGTTACCGTCAACTGTTATAGTTTTTCCTGGCATAATTAGCAAACCTCCTTATTCAATTGCTATTAAACTATACTTTACCACTATATTTTAATACAAACATAATTGTTTGACAAAAAAATGAAAGTGTAAATTTATGTAAAAATTTGCCTATTTTTAGATTTGTGAGGTAAACTTTTAAAGTTTTCAAGTTTTATTACAAATGTAGTGAAAGGTAGATTATGAATATACAATTATTAACCCCTAAATTCGCGTTGAATAAAAATAACGGAAATAGCAAGGAAATATATAGCAGACCTGCTCTTTATTCAAATATTACTGGTTTGAATAAAGACACTGTATCGTTTTCCGGGAAATTACCTAATCCTGCAGATATGGTCAGTTCAACAAGAGTATTTGAAGCTTTTAAATCAGGTTATGAGTCAAGGCTTCCGGCATATAAAGTTCTTGCCGCAAGATTGATGGATACTCTTGAAGCAACGGCAAATGAACTTCAAGATTTCGGGTTGATTTTTGACAGAGAATACTGTTCTGAAGAACATATGGTTAAGGGCGTAAAATCGTTTATATCAAAGTTAAAACGCAGCGGTGAAAGTCCTGCAGACAGAGTACGCGGGACTTTATATCTTGAAAATCTTCACGATTTATCAATATTCTCGGAACATATTCTTCCTGCATTACAAAGGCGCGGGTATGAAATTGCAATGATTCCGGATAAGGTAAGCGGAAGAAAAGTCATTTCCCGTAAACCTGATTTTGATGTAAGACTGAATAATGTTACTGAAGAAAGTAAAAATATGCTTCCGCAGACTTTAAGAGACGTTGCTTCTTTTAAGGAGCAAGCATCAGGTTATGGAGATATTCAATTTCGGTTAATAGATACTCTTTCAAAAGAAAAAAATAAAACACCTCTGGAGGTTATTATTGTTGCCGGTAAAAATACTGCAAACGCAAAGCGTGAAGAATCATATTACGTATATGATATTGTAAGAGCATTAAAAAAAGAACTTCATATTTCAAAGATAGATAATCCTCCTTTAAATACTCCGGCGCAGCGTGTGCAGAGTAATATTGGAATTATAGAGCAGCAGCTTAATGACCATATTTCTAAACCTTTATATATAAATGCAAAAAATTTAGATATTTATCATGATAATACCAAACTGCCGGTAGAGTTAAGCAAAGGGACATCCCAGGCTCTCAACGGTCTTATTGAAGGTATAAGAGTTAAAATACCAAAACATTATAATTCACGAATTGCAGCGCTTAATTCTGATGACTCTATTGATTTTCTAGAACAATTGATAAAAGCCTCTCCTGAATATAAAGAGAGAGCAGATAAAACAATTTATGTTGAAGATCTTTTAGAAAAACGTAAAGAGATTACAAAGATATTGAAACAGAATAAACGTGAAGATTTAGAGTTAATTGGAAAAGTTATGGAAAGACTAAAAGAAACTATCGAAAAATTTGGAAATCATGACTAAATATTTATAATCGCAACAGTTTCAATATGAAAAGTATGACAAAACATATCAAAGGGCTGTATACTTTCAACGGTACAGCCTTTTTCACATAAATATTTCAAATCTCTTGCAAGCGTTGCAGGGTTGCAGCTTACATAAATAATTTTTTCCCTTGTATGTTTAAGAGTTTCTTTAAGGCTTTCTATAGTACAGCCCTTTCTTGGCGGGTCAAGTATTGTTATATCAAATTTCTTTTTAATTGATTTTAAATATTTTGTTGTGTCTTTTGCATGCAGTTCAATATTGCTAATGTTGTTAATTTTTAAAGCTTCATAAGCTTTTTGTATTGAATTTTTGTTTTCTTCTACACTCACTACATGTTTGCATGCATCTGAAACAACAATTCCGAAGGCTGCAATTCCGGCATAAGCATCGAGGACTGTGGGATTACCAGACTTAGAAATTTCATTTTTTACATATTTAAATATATTTTCTGCACTTTTCGGGTTAACCTGAAAAAATGTGTCAACTCCGATGTTAAATGTTTTATCAAGAATTTTTTCTTCAATAAAATCTTCTCCGCATACACATTCTGTTTTGTCCCCTAAAATAACATTCGTTTTTTTATTGTTGATGTTTATACAAACACCTGACACATCTTCAAATTCATTGAAAATTGAATGTGAGAGCTTGTTATATTTATCATGCGATTTAGAAGAATTAACAACGAGTGTAACGAGGCATTTATTATTGTGTGCGGAACATCTGATTACAATGTGGCGTAAATCCCCCGAGTGCTTTTTTTCGCCGTATCCTGATATGTTATATTCCGGAGCTTTGTTCCGTACAAAATCAATAATTTTGTCACAAATTTCAGGCTGTATTGGACAATATTTTATATTAATAATTTCGTGCGACTGAGGTTTGTAGTAACCTGCAAGAAGCTTTTTTGAAACTTTTGTCTGCGATACGGGGCATTGAATTTTATGTCTGAACGCTTTTATTTCAGGGCTTGGCATCGGATTGTTAACAGGTGTATCTATATGCCCTATTGTTTTCATCGTATCTTCAACCATTTGTTTTTTTAATAACAGTTGAAATTCGTAATCAATAAACTGCAGCTGGCATGAACCGCATATTTTGTGCATAGGGCAGAATGGTGTTATTCTGTGCGGTGACGGGTTTATGATTTCAATTACTTCTGCATTTGAAAAGTTTTTATTAACTTTAGTTATTTTTATTTTAAGTTCATCTTCAGGGCATGCATTTTCAACAAACACAACCTGACCGTCTACTCTTGCAATTCCGGTTCCGAGATTTGATAATTTTTCGATGTTTACAATATATTCATCATTTACTTTCATAATACTATATAATACTAAAAAAATGGAATTTAAAATAAAAGTGTATTTACCTTCACTAGCAAAAAATATTTTTTTCAATTTTCATATTTAATATGAAAGTTGCATTTAATACATTTGAAAATAATTATAAACCAGTTTTCGGTAATAACGAAAAGACTTCTCAAACGCAAATCTATCAAGACTCGTTTTCAATTTTAGATAAATATAATAAAGAATATAAAAGCACTTATTTAAAAGATATTATTCCTGACTTAAAAGAGTATATAAAAAGATTTAATTATATAAAAGAAAGTGATATAAAAGGAATATTAGCGCATGGAGGTTTATCTATAATTTTTGATTTAGGAAATAAAGAAGTTCTAAAGTGTTCTCTAGAAAATCCTCTTGAATATAGGAAGCATTATTCTGAATTTGATATACCGTTTCTTTCTCCAGTTATAAAAGTTAATAAAACTTATATTATAAAGCAACCAAAAGCTGAAACAGATAATACAACTGTTGCTGATTGCAAGGATGTCATCTCACGCATAAGACATTCGGGGTTAGAGTTATCCAGAGATATGAATGAATACAGAACATGGCAGGTAGGTAAATATAATGGAAAAAGTTATCTTTTAGATACTCGTTGTGCCATTCCGCGTCCAAATGCTTTTTCAAGATTTATATATCGATTTTGTAATATGCATAAACAAGTTATTGAAGTAAGAGATATTCGGCCTGAAGCATTAGAAAAATGTGAAAAAGAAATGAAAGAACTTGTTGAAAAAAAAGGACCGCAAGTGCTGCATATAAATGAGGCGCCGATGAAAAATTTATCTTTTAAAGAAGGTATTTCAAAAATTTGGGCTATTATAAAAGAAAACATCAAATACGGGAAATTCCCGTTATAAAAATAAATGGACAGAATTTATATTCTGTCCATTTATCTGGGCGTTAGAAGACTCGAACTTCTGACATCCTCCTTGTAAGGGAGGCGCTCTACCAACTGAGCTAAACGCCCTCAGCAGAATTTATATTAACTAAAACATATTATAATGTCAACTACTTTTTTATATGTTTTCATCATTTTGATTTTCTTCTGTTTTTTCTGCCTGCTGTTTTTCGTATTCCATACGGGCTTTAACCTTGATTTCATGCTTCTCGCCGTGGTGAGCTTCTTCTCTTTTATATCTTTGATCTACCCACCATTTGGCCATGTGGTATACAATTCCTTTTTTTACAGGTTTCGGCTCCGGGGAGTCATAATTTTCTGTTTTAACTTTTTTCGGTTTGCTTTTTAATTTCGTTTTAAGCGGTTTATCTAAATCATCAAGTTTTAATTTCGGGGAAGGAGCAATATCTCTGTAGTCGTTTAAATCTGCTTCATTTACCGCATAGCTTTCAGGACTTACGTAGCCTTCTTCTGCGAATACTGCAGGAGAAGTTAAAAGTAATATAAATATTAAAAATTTTTTAATCATCATTTCCTCTTTATTTTTTTAAGAATAAGGGCATCTTGTTACAATATTTGTTCCGTGCGAATCCAGTCCGCCGGTTTTTATTAAGCCAAATCGGGCTGCTGCGTTATCAATTTTGTCTTTCCATTCTTGATAGTAATGTCCTTCATAGGATTGATAGTACCCTTCATAAAAGCAGGCCCTTTCTTTCCCGTACTGTTTAAAGTGTTCAAAAAGATATGTATAAAATTCCGGACAATAAGGCTTTGTTCTTGCAGGGTGAGCAATCGACATTACACCATTATCAAGTGCTGTTATAAATTCAACGGCATCTTCAAATGATGAGAAAGGTTCAAGCATTTTCCCGATTGATGGATGAGCTTGGAGGTATATTTCTCTTGCGGTCATGATTTGTTTTTCTATGTAATCAGGTATTTCCGGCAAAGCATGTCCGATATACATTTCAAGGGCTTTTTTGTAGGTTATGTAATACGGTTCTTTGCCCTTGAAAAGATATTTGAATTTTTTTATCGGTTCCTCATAGGAAAAATCAGCATCAGGAAAATAATAATTTAATAAAATTTTTCCTGAGGTATATTTTTTTAACGGATGAGCAACTTCATCCTGACCTTTTTTTATCATTATGTGGCATTTTGAGGCTTCTTCAAGATTAAAGTTATAATCCGGTAGGGCACCATTCAGTTTTTTTATGGTTTCGTTTGCAAGTTTCAGTTTAAGTTTACTTTTAGATTTTAAATACTCATCAAGCTTTGTGTCAAAAGGATTAATTCCGTAAATAAGCAGGTGAATTTGCACAGGTTTTTCTTGCTGCGGAAAATTTATTCCGACAGTAGAAATTTCAACGCCAAAACAAATATTTAAATTTTTATATTCTTCTTTTTTTGAAAGCTCAAAGGCCTCTTTGGTTCCCTCAATTGTGTCATGATCCGTAATCGCAAATAAAAAATCTCTATTCGTATTGGTGATTTTTTTTGCATTGTCTAAAAGTTCTTTAACTGACATGGTCCCGTCAGAATATTGTGTGTGAATATGTAAGTTTGCTCTGAACTCTCCGGAGTCTAGATATCTGAAATCATGAGAATCTAGAACTTCAGTTTTTTTTCTTTCTCCGGGTTTGAAAGAAATTTCATCCAGACTTTTTACACGTTCAATAAACTCTTTTTCACATATAATGCCCATACTTTTTATTTTACACAAAAAACGGTGGAAACAAAATTGATTTGATTGCGTCAAGAATATTAAAACGTGTGACAGTTTGTAGAAGATGAGGGATTTAAATGGCTGTTATAAAATACAGAGAAGAAGATTTATATAAGGATTTAAAATCGGATTTAAAAGAAGAAGAGTTGGAGTTTATTGATATAGAAGATGATGAAGAAGAACCTAAAACATTTAATTCAATATCAAATGATGATGACATTCTTCAAATGTATTTAAAAGATATTGGAAAAGTTAAACTCTTGAACTCAAATGAGGAAAAAGCATTAGGCAAACAGATTAAAGAGGGTAAAAAATCACAGGCGGAAATTGCAAAGCGAAAACTCGTTCAGGCAAACCTGCGCCTTGTGGTTAGTATTGCTAAAAAATATATCGGTCAAGGGGTTTTGTTTATGGATCTGGTACAGGAAGGTTCGCTGGGTTTGATAAAAGCTGCGGAAAAATTTGACTATTCAAGGAATTTTAAATTTTCGACTTATGCAACATGGTGGATAAAACAGACGATTATAAGGGCTATTTCCAATAATTCAAGAACAATCCGTATTCCAGTCCACATGACTGACAAAATCAGAAAATATAAAAAAATGTATACGACTTTGTCTTTTGAACTTGGACGTGAGCCGACTGATTTGGAAGTTGCAGAACGCCTCGGGGTTACACTGAAGCAGTTAATAACCGTGAAGAAGTCGATAATAAAAGAGCCGTTAAGTTTGGAAACTCCTGTTACCGATGATTTAAATATCGGGGATTATATTGAGGATAAGTCTTACCGCTCCCCTGAGGTTCAGACAAAAAATAATGCGCTGAAAGGCAGTATTGAAAATCTTCTATCAACTCTGCCTGAGCGTGAAAAGAAGATTATAAGCTGTCGTTTCGGTATAAATGGTGAACAGCCTAGAACTCTTGAACAGTTAGGTGAAATAATGGGGTATTCAAAAGAGAGAATAAGGCAGCTTGAGGATTCAGCATTATCAAAAATCAGAGAGAGAAAGGAATTACAGCATTTTCGAGATTTTATAGAGGATTGATTATATGTGAAGGATGCGCAAGCATCCTTTTTATTTTACATAATAAGTATTATCGGAAGTGAAATAATCTACTAAAGATACCTTGTTGGTACTTTCTTGTTCCGACAAGAAAGTACCGCAAAGAAGCTCCCGGCTTTCACTCCGTTCACTAATCAATTGTATTTGCTCAACCTGAGCCGGCTAAACTCGCTTATACATCACCATGAACTTGTTTAGAATGCAATTTTTACGCTCAAACAATAGCCGGCTTTATTGTTGTTTCGCAAACATTGATTGTTCACTACGCTAATAGCCGAATTATTTGCTTGATTGCGACGATAGCAAAAACGAGCAATAATTGCAGGTGAAGCAGATTTCAAAGGTGTGTATTGTTTGAGCGATGAATAAATAAATTTTTGAAACAAGTTAATAATAATAAATGAGCGAGTTTACACACCTCATTGCTGAACCTCGCAAATTATTAGCGAGTGAAGCGTGTCGCTGGTTTTGAGGCACTTTTGCCATCAAAAGTGCCCCTGTCTGGGAGGACCCGCCGGAGGCAAATAAACTACGATTAGTTTATTTTTAATTTCCGATAATACTTATTATGCCGAAACAAGTGATTTCGCAAATTCTATGGACTTCTCGTTAATCTCCCCGCCTGCAAGTTCTGCCAGTGCCTTAATCCTGTTCTCACCGGTCAGAACATAGACTTCTACTTTTGTCTCATCGCTTTGAGATTTTCTGACGTAAAAATGTTTGTCCGCACGCGATGCAATAATCGGTTGGTGGGTAATTAAAATAATCTGGTGATATTTTGAAAGCTCTGTAATTTCATCCGCAACGCTTTGGGATGCTTTCCCTGAAATTCCTGTATCAATTTCATCAAAAATTACGGTATTTATATCATCACTCTGCGCAAAAATTGATTTTATTGCGAGCATTACACGGGAAATTTCACCACCGGAGGCTACTTTTGCAAGCGGTTTTAAATCTTCTGATACGTTTGTAGAAATTAAAAATTCAACGTTATCAATTCCGTCGGAACTTAGTTCTTTCGGCTGTACAGAGATTTCAAATCTTGCTTTCGGAAGCTCAAGTTTTTCCAACTTTTCCTGAATTAGTACAGATAGAACCTGTGCGTAATTTTTTCTGTTTTCGCTGATTTCTGATGCAGTGTTTTCTAATTCTTTCTTTGTTCTTTCAATTTCAGCTTCCAGTTCTTCAATATTTTGTGTTGAAAATTCTATTGAATTTAATTCTTGTGATAATTTATCAAATGTTTCAAGGACAGCTTCGAGTGTTCCTCCGTATTTGTGTTTAAGTTTATCAAGAAGATAAAGTCTTTCCTGTATTTCGTTAAGTCTTTCCGTATCATTATCGAGATTCTGGCTGTATTCTCTTAATCCGCTTCCGGCATCTTTTAATCTTTCAATTGCATCAAGCAGATTACTTTCAAGCTCTTCAAGATTTTTGTCCATTGATGCGGCTTTTGTGACATTTTGTTTAATTTTGCCCAGCGCTTCCATAATAGAACCGTCATCTCCGTTAATTGCCCAGTAAGCGGAACCTGTAAGCTCTTTTAACTTTTCTGCATTTTCTAAGACTTCAAGTTCTGAATTTAATTCTTCATCTTCTGACGGATTTTTAATATTTGCGCTGTCTATTTCATCTATTTGAAACTTAAGAAACTCTATCTGGTTTTCTGTCATATCAGAGGCGTTTTTTAGTGTTTCAAGTTTTGATTGTAGATGTTGATATTCTTTAAATTTTTCTCTATACGCTTCCAGTTTTTGACCGTAAGAATCTTTTGCATAGTTGTCTAAAAGATTAATATGGTATTTGGGCTGCATAAAAGCATACGTCTGGTGTTGTGAATGTATATCAAGAAAATAATTTTTCAGTTGTTTTATAAACTCCTGATTGACAAGAGTTCCGTTTACCCTTGAACGTACTGCATTTTGGGTTATTTCTTTGGATAAAACAATTTCTGAACCGAAATTATCAACTCCGTTTTCTTCAAACAACTGCGTCAGATCATGCTTTGTATTTTCAATAACAAGTTCTATTACAGCTTTTTCTTTGTCATGCTTTATTACTTCTTTTGACACTCTGGCGGCAAAAGCTATATCAATTGCGTTTATAAGAATACTTTTCCCTGCGCCGGTTTCGCCTGTTATGACATTTAAGCCTTTGTCAAAATTGGCAGTCAGTTCATCAATCAGTATATAATCTTTTATTCTGAGTTGTTTTATCATATTTATAGAATAGAACAATATTAAATTTTGGGCAACAGTTTAATTTTATGCTCTTTTCAGTTCATAAACTCTGAATTCGCTTGGCTCCAGCCTGTCAAAATGTAATGATGAAGTTTCTTTATCAAATGCTGTTGAAACAAACTCATCCCCGTCAATATAATGTTCTTTCTGGATAGTGTAATCCGAAGGAAGGTTTATGGTTTTATCAAATACTGCATTACCCTGCATTATTTCTGAATAACTGTTGTTGTTTTCGTCAAACATTGTAACAAGCTCTGTTGTGTACTTGTAATTTGATACAACTAAATATGCAGTTTTTAGCGGGGCTTTTGAAATAATCCATGCTGCAAACCCGTCATCATCCTGAATAATTATTTGAGCTTCACCTTCCGTAATAATCTGGTTGTTTTTTACAAAAATATCAATGGCGTTGAATTTTTTATAAAATTCATAGTGATTTTCTCTGGGCATTGATACTTCTTCGCCTATTGCTCCTTCAATCCCGCGTTTTGTAAAACTTTCATCTCCGTCTACATAAAGCATGGGACGCCCTGCAAATTTCCCGCCCGGTAAAAATTTATACTTAAACCATTTGTATAACGCTCCGTTTTCGCTAAGCTGTCCCGGGTACTGGTTTATGCATCTGAATTCTCCGTCCTGATTATTGTATGTTTTTAATATAGAAAGTTTTTCACCTTTTTTGAAATTAACATTGTAATTGGCAAGATGCTGGTTATCTTCCGTAATTTTTTCAGGTGTTTTTTCGTTCTGAGATACAATATCGTTACCCCACAACAGGTCAAATCCCATATCTTTATGATACTCTTTCAGGTAATCATCCCAGAGCATGTATTCAGCAAGTGTTCCAAAGTATGGAATTTTGGATTTCATTGTTTTGTTGAGTTTTCCTAAAACTGCCCTTGGTGCTCTGTAGCTTATTGGTTTTCCGTTGTGTTCCGAAACTTTATCTACTATATGGTCAATGTGATCAACCCTGAAACCGTCAAAATTATACTCATTTTGGAGCTCTAGCATATAGTTGACAAAATAATCAATAACCGGTTTGTTAAAACTGCCGTTTTCCAGATAACAAAAATAGTAAGGAGTCTGGCAGTCGAGATTTGCAAAACTTGTTACATCTTCACCTTTGTAATCATAGTGTTTGAATGTAGGGTAACCCCCGCATTCACTCATTTTGTCGTAAACCGGAGTTCCCGCAGAACACCATGCTCCGCCCGGCGCCGGCCACAGACCTTCTTTTATAAGTTCTTGAATTGCATCAATTTGTGTTGTTATGTCATCTTCTGTTAATTTTTGATTATTTTTAAAGTTATGAATTCTTGCTATAATATCCCTTGCACGTTTTTGAATATTTTCTTGAGAAGCTTTTTTCATCATGTTGTTTGATAGATTTTTCTTAGCTTCCGTCATAAGGCTGTCGAATGTATCATAAATATTTTTGTAATGTGATGTTAAATCTCCGCAGGAGCCGCTTTGAGAATCTTTATAAATATTTTTTACAAGTTCTACATCTTCATCGTCAAATGACTGGGGCATATTTTTGGCAATTCTGTCAATATTTGCTTCAAGTTCTTTATTTAGTGTATTTATATCAAACCATCTTGCGATTTCCGGATTTGCAAGAACTGCTTTTGAAAACCTTCCCGTTTGCGGAAGAATGTCATAAATAACAGGGTGTCCTGCAAGCTGTGATAGCATAATAAATGTTTTGACCTGTTCTTTTGCACTCAAACCGGTTTCGTTTTCAATATCTTTATCCAGAAGATTTTCGCTGACTTCGGAGCTGCGCGGCAAATATGCACATCCAAACTCCCTAGGGTGAAAAGGAATTAAATAAATTGTTGTACTAAATATTCCGTTTTCAAGGTTTCCTGTCGGCAGTATTAAAAGTTGTCTAAGCCAGTCCATAAATTTACCGGGTTCTTTGGTTTTATTGCCGTTGCCGAGGCCGGCAAGATTTATAAGCTTAATGTCATGCCCTTCTTTTTGTATCCAGGATGAATTTTTTACATTATTTCTCGCAAGAACACTGATTTTATCATCAGTGAAGGAAAATTTGTTATTGTCAAATACTTTGTTGTTTTTCCATTTGATTTCCAACCCGAAAAGAATTTCTTCATAAGAAAGTTCTTCCAGAGCTTTAATGTAAGGATATGGAAGATATCCGTATTTATTTATAAGCTTTTCAAGTTCTTCTTTTCTTTCTGCCGGTATATTTGCAGAAGGAAATTTCTTTTTCAGGCATGTATAAATCTCATTAAGTTTTTCTGATTTTGTGGTTGTTAAGTTATTCTTTTTCTTGAAAAGAAAGTTCAGCATCTTCACACTCCCCTTATAAAATAATTCCGTGATGATATTATAACATAATAAAAATATTTTTTATAATTTTAAAAATAGTTGTATTTTTTACAATAAATTAGACAATCGGGTAATGGATTAATACTTGTAGATATTATTAAATAATCTTGGTTATTAGATTAAATGCTTATGCATTTAGTGAAAGTGGGGTAGATATGGCTCAAAAAGTAACAGAAACAAAAACAAAACCTATTAGTGTGATTATTGTAGAGGATTTTAAACTTACCCGTGTAGGTTTAAGATGTGCGTTAAATGCTAATGACGATATTAATGTAGTGGCAGAAGCAGAGGATGCTGTTGAAGGTTTAAAACTTATTGAAAAACATAAACCTGATGTGATTTTAATGGATTTGGGACTCCCCGGAATGAACGGTATTGAGGCTATGATTAAATGCAAGGAGATGATGTGTGATTCAAAGATTATTGCTTTAACATCTCATGACAGATGCGAGGAAGTTATTGCTGCACTTAGCTCAGGAGCAAGTGCTTACTGCCTTAAAGATATAGATCCGCAGAAACTTGCTGACGTAGTAAGGGATGTTTCAATCGGTGTATGTTGGATTGATCCGATGGTTGCACAGATGACTTTAAATGCTCTGCCTAAAATTGATAATATAGGTTTTTTACCAAATAAATCAAATTCCGATGGACGTGTACCTTTAACAGATAGAGAATTTGAGGTCTTGAAGCATCTTGTGTCAGGAAAAAGTAACACAGAAATTGCAAAAGAGCTTATTGTAAGTGTACATACTGCAAAGGCTCATGTTTGTTCAATTTTGCAAAAAATGTGTGTAAATGACCGTGTTCAGGCTGCTGTCAAAGCAGTAAAAGAAGGAATGGTCTGATTTGTATTGTAATTTAGGCTCCCTTTTATACAGGGAGCTTTTTTATTTTAATATTGCATTTTTATGAAAGGTATAATATAATAATATTAAAGTATGAAAGGGATTAAGAATGAGTCAATTATTAATAATTAAGCAAGTCGGGGGGGGGGCACTCTAGGCTCCGCCGGAGGATTAGAGGACAAGAGGTCCGGAAGGCAAGTTGATATCGGCGTTCAGAGTACGCGTAAAAATAAATTCGATTCACTCTTCACTCCTTTCTGTTTACTTAGAAAGAAAGCGGCGTTTACGTTATCCGAGGTTTTAATAACATTAGGTATAATAGGAGTCGTTGCTGCGATGACAATTCCTACTCTGGTGTCTAAATATCGGATGAAAATTCTTGTAAGCCAGTTTAAAAAATCTTATGCAACAATTCAAAATGCTATAAATATAACAGTAGCTGAAAACGGAACTCCTTATGAATGTTATAATACGGGCTCAGCCAATTATCATGTAAATGAATGCGATGTTTTTTTTAATGATTTATTTAAACAATTAAAGGTAATTAAAACTTGTAATTATGAGGATAGGGACTGCGCGCAAGTTAACTATAAAACAAAGGCCGAAGTTTTAGCGGATGGAGGCAGTGTAATTAATACAGCTTGTTCGTTTTTTGATATTTATAAACAAAAAATTTTCATTTTGTCCGATGGAAGTTATATAATTCATTTTGCAGGTACTGCAGCAGAAAGTCATAACATTCTCTTTTTTGCAATAGATACCAATGGCGTCAAAGGTCCTAATAAATGGGGGTATGATTTATTTTATATGGTTTTAAATCGTGAAAATATGAACAAAGATACTGTTGTAATGGATGAAATTTGTGCAATGAAGGAAAAAGGCGGATATTATGTTTCTGAAATAATGATGGAATAGATTTTAATAATTAAATTGAAAATTTATGAAAAATTAAGTTGAAAATTTTCTATTAAATTGCCGGTAAATTCCATTTGGGCTAATTTAAATCCAATTCGTTTATAATTTCGTTGACCTGTCTTACTAAATTGTCATAATCTGAATTGTTTTCTATTATGTAATCCCAATCTTTTATATTGTCAAGTCCTGTTTCGGTTACATCATTTTCTCCGATAAGTTCACCTCTTAATGCTCTGTTTTCTCTTGAAGCTTCAACTCTTATCGCAATGGCGCCGGCAGATCTGAAAACTTCATATTCATGCATCACCCTGACATCGGTAACAATGATATTTCCATCCTGATTAATAATTTTTTTTAGCCAGTAATCAGGATCCTGTGCTCTTCCCCAGTTACCAAGATTTATTAAGTCCTGCCGGTAAATAGGTTTGTTTTTTTCAATTTCTTCGTAAGTTAAGCCTTTTTCCCTGCCGTATGTAATCTTAATTATATCACCTATTGCACATCTTCTGAAATCAGGCATTGCTTTAAGCATGATTTTTGCGGCAGTATCTTTGCCTGAATATTGTTTCCCTGAAAAGATTATTATTTTGTTTGCCATTTATATTTACCTCTTTTTCTATTAAATCATATCAATTTTATTTTTAACAGTATTATTTTACAATTCGCTTAATATTTTTAAACATAAAATTTGCAATTTTGCTATGTTGGTCGTAGTATGAAAAAAGCACGTGTGAGCCGATGTTGGTGTGCCTGTGCAGATTAGTGTAAATAGTACAATATATTGGAAATTGATATGGCTTTAAACTTTCAGGAACTGGTTTTTAATTTACAAAAATTTTGGTCGGATTACGGATGTATAATTCAACAGCCTTATGATATTGAAAAAGGTGCTTCTACCATGAACCCTGCAACTTTTTTACGTGCGTTAGGCCCTGAACCCTGGAATACCGCCATGATTGAACCTTGCAGACGCCCGACGGATGCCAGATACGGCGAAAACCCTAACCGTCTGGGACATTATTTCCAGTTTCAGGTTATTTTAAAACCTTCCCCTGATAATGCTCAGGAACTTTATTTGAAAAGTTTAGAGGCTATGGGAATTGATTTAAAAGAACATGATGTACGTTTTGTTGAAGATAACTGGGAATCACCGACACTGGGTGCAGCAGGTGTGGGTTGGGAAGTTTGGCTTGACGGTATGGAAATTACTCAGTTTACATATTTCCAACAGGTCGGCGGAGTTGAGGTTAAACCTGTAGCTCTTGAATTGACATACGGCCTTGAAAGAATTGCCATGTATCTTCAAAACAAAGAATCTGTATACGATATTATGTGGAATGATACATTAAAATACGGTGATATTTATCTCCAGAATGAAATTGAGCAATCTAAATATAATTTTGAAGTAAGCGATGCAAAATCTTTGTTTACAATGTTTGATTTATATCAAAAAGAAGTTGATAATTGTGTTAGCGCAAAACTTGTTTTGCCCGCTTATGATTACGTTT
Source organism: Candidatus Gastranaerophilales bacterium (assembly GCA_944324015.1). Taxonomy (GTDB): domain Bacteria; phylum Cyanobacteriota; class Vampirovibrionia; order Gastranaerophilales; family Gastranaerophilaceae; genus Stercorousia. The sequence goes on along the minus strand of CALUUR010000015.1, from coordinate 23,232 downwards.
TGAAATGTTCCCATACGTTCAATTTACTGGATGCAAGAGGCGTAATCAGCAAAGATGAAAGAATTAATTTTATTAACAGAGTCAGAACAATGGCTTCTGCTGTCGCAAGACTATATGTAGCACAAAGAGAAGAAATGGGATTTCCTCTTTGTAAATAATTATAAGGAAAATAAATGGCAGAAAAATTTCACCGCGCGACATTTACTCGCAATTTTTTGAAAACTATAACAAGGATTAAAAATCCTGATGAGATGCTGGCTGAAGCTAAAGCTGAAGGTCTGGAAAAAACTCTCGGAGTTTGGGACTTAATTATTTTAGGTGTAGGTGCAATTATCGGCTCCGGAATTTTTGCGGTTGTCGGTATTGCTGCTGCTGGAAGTGCCGACGGCTCAATTATCGGTGCAGGCCCCGGACTTATTGTATCGATGGTTATTGCGGCAGTAGCATGTATATTCTCGGCACTTTGTTATTCTGAGTTTGCTACAATGATACCTGTTGCGGGCGGTGCTTATACTTATACATTTGCAACTCTTGGAGAGTTTGCCGCATGGATGGTGGGTTGGGTTTTGATGCTTGAATATGCAATCGGTTTTATTGCGGTTGCATGTGCCTGGTCAAACCATTTTATTCAGTTTCTGAGCGGATTTGAAAAAGTTCTGCCGGCATGGATTACTAATCCTCCTGTATGGCTTGTGAACGATGTGTTTTCAGTTACAAAGCTCGTTGGAGATAATCCTGATATTCATGTTCCTATGTTATTTGGTATGCCGGTTAGTATAAATTTGCCTGCTATAGTAATTGTTCTTCTTATGACAATGATTCTGGTCAGAGGAACAAGGGATTCTGCTAAAATGGCAGGACTGATGGTATTTATAAAGCTTGCGGTTATAGCATTGTTTGTTTTCGCAGGGATATTTTTCGTCAAGCCTGAAAATTGGACTCCTTTTGCTCCAAACGGTGCTGCAGGAATTTTTGCGGGTGCATTTTTGATATTCTTTGCTTACATCGGGTTTGATGCACTTGCAACTGCGGCGGAAGAATGTAAAAAACCTCAAAAAGATCTTCCTGTCGGCATAATCGGTTCATTAATAGTAACTACGATTGTTTATGTTTCGGTTGCTCTTGTTATGACTGGGTTACAAGATACCAGCTCTACTGTGCCTATGGCATTTTTAAAGGCCCCTATGGCATATTGTATGTCTGTTTTAAATATGAACTGGGCTGCAGGATTAATTTCTCTGGGTTCTTTAGCTGGTTTGACATCAGTACTTCTGGTTTTGGAAATGGCTGCAACAAGAATTTTATATGCTATGAGCAGGGATCATTTTATTTCCCAAAGATTTCAAAAATTACATCCGAAATTTAAAACACCTGCTCTTTTAACATGGACTGTCGGACTTCTGGCAATTGTCGGGATTTTGACTTTAAATCTTGATGTTGCCGCTGAATTATGTAATTACGGAACATTCACATCTTTCATAATTGTTTGTGTTGCAGTATTGATTTTAAGAAAGACAGATCCGGAAAGACCCCGCCCGTTTAAGGTTCCGTTTTCACCTGTGACTCCTGCTTTAGGCATAATTATATGCGGCGGATTAATGGTATATAAGTCAATGCAGCCTTCGGGGTCTGCACTGTTGTTCCCGGTGTGGTTAGGTTTAGGAGCGATAATATACCTGTTATACGGATTTGTGAGAAACAGACAAAATGAAAACAGAATTCATAATGAAAAAGTGGAACTTAAAAAACAAGAAATGATGAAATAATGGAATTAAAATCAATAATAAATAACGCATTTAAGAAAAAAAGCCCCGATGAACTGATAGCTGTGAGTAAAAAATCAGAGTTGAAAAAAACTTTGAATGTTTTTGATTTGATTGTTCTTGGTATAGGTGCAGTTGTAGGAACCGGTATTTTTACTATTATCGGTTCAGCAATACAGGGCGGGCCTGAAAGTGTCGGTGCAGGGCCTGCAATCATTATTTCAATGATTTTAGCTGTGATTGCCTGTGTTTTTTCGGCTTTATGTTATAGCGAAATTGCGGCGATGATACCGGTTGCGGGAAGTGCGTATACTTACACTTATGCTACAATGGGTGAGTTTATGGCATGGATGGTGGGCTGGATTTTGATGCTTGAATACGCTATCGGAAATATTACGGTAGCCTGTGCATGGACAGGCTATTTTGTCCAGTTGTTAAAGGGTTTTAAGCATATTTTGCCCGATTTTGTTGTGAATTTCCCTATGTGGCTTAGGAATGATTACAGATTTATGTTTGCATACTGTGACAAATACGGACTTGATCCGCACACACAAATGCCTTTTATTTTTGATAAAATTCCGTTTGCAATAAACCTTCCGGCAATGGTTATAGTTTTACTTTTGACTATTTTGCTTGTAAAAGGTGTAAAAGAATCAACAAGATTTGCAAGTGTTATGGTTGGCGTTAATATGTTCATGATAATTTCATTTATTGTTGTAGGAGCATTTTATGTCAAACCTGAAAACTGGACTCCTTTTGCGCCGAACGGGTTTGAAGGTATTTTTATGGGTGCATTTTTGATATTCTTTGCTTATATTGGTTTTGATGCTATTTCAACAACGGCTGAGGAAACCGAAAACCCGCAGAGAGATTTACCTATTGCGATTTTAGGAACCCTTGTGATATGTACTGTTTTGTATATTTGTGTAGCACTCGTGTTAACGGGTAATATACCGCTTGGACAGATTGATATACAGGCGCCTATTGCTCATGCTATGCGTGCAATAGGAAAAGACTGGTTTGCAGGCCTAATTTCTGTCGGTGCCTTATGTGCTTTGACATCAGTAATATTGATTTACCAGTTAGGTACAACAAGAATTTTATATGCAATGAGCAGGGACAGATTTTTGCCAAAATCGCTGCGTTTAATCCATAAAAAATACAGAACTCCGCATGTTCTGACATGGATTTCAGGTATCATTGTAATTTTGTGTACGTTCTTTATGGATTTAAGTATATCGGCTGAATTGTGCAATTTCGGAACATTTACATCATTCATAATAATTTGTATTGCAGTATTAATTTTAAGAAAAACAGATCCTGAAAGGCCAAGACCTTTTAAAGTCCCGTTTTCTCCGGTATTTCCTATATTAGGAATTTTGACATGCGGAGGATTGATGATTTATTCAATGAAATTTTTGACAACGTCATCATTGTATTTCCCGCTCTGGCTTTTAATCGGGCTTGCAATTTATGCGGGATACGGTTATAAACAAAAAAGACTGGAAGAAAAATTAAAAGGTCAAAGACGTATAAAACCAAGAATTGAAATTCAAGTTAAATAATTTTTTATAAATTATTCGTACAAAAAGCATTTAACTTTGTGCGTTCCGCCTTTTTCTTCCGGAACGCAGTTTTTACATTTTTCCATAACATATGGGCATCTCGTATGGAATTTGCACCCCTGCGGGAGATTAGCCGGTGAGGGTAAATCTCCTTTTAATACAATCTTTTTTCCGTTTTTATTAATTTGAGGAACAGAACTTAAAAGAGCTTTTGTATACGGGTGTAAGGGCGCAGAAAAAATATCTGCCGTTTTTCCTGTTTCTATGATTTCTCCAAGATACATAACTGCAACTCTATCTGCGAGATATTTTATTACACTCAGGTCATGAGTTATTAGCAAAAATGTAAGTCCGAAATTTTTATTTAATTCTTTTATAAGATTAATAATTTGAGCCTGAATACTTACATCAAGCGCGCTTACAGGTTCATCAGCAAGAATGAATTTTGGATTAAGCATCAAAGCTCTTGCAATAGCAATTCTCTGTCTTTGACCGCCTGAAAACTCATGGGGATAAAGTTCAAGACACGACTCATCAAGTCCTACAAGTTTAATTTTTTCTTTTACCGTTTCAAGTATTTTTTCAGGGGTAAAATCCGTATTAATTTCAAGCGGTTCTTTTAGAATGTCTATAATTTTCATTTTCGGATTAAGGCTCGCATAAGGATTTTGGAAAACCATTTGAGCTTTTTTCCGAAATTCTTTTAAATCATATTTTGGGAGCGTAAGTGTATTTTTATTTTCAAAAAATATTTCTCCTGATTTAACAGGTTCAAGCTGTATTAAAGCTTTTGCAAGCGTTGATTTTCCGCAGCCGGATTCTCCTGCTATCGCAAGAATTTCACCTTTGTGAATTTCCAGGGAAACGCCGTTTACTGCATGGATAGTTGTCTTTCCGCCGAGAATTCCTTTATTGGCATGGTATTCAACATATAAATTGTTAATTTTCAACAAATTTTCTGCCATAAATGAATTTTAGCTTAGTTTCGGATTAAAATCAATTGTACAGTAATACAAAAAGTTCCGTTAATATTAAAGTTAACGGAACTTCAATTTATGCGATTTGCTTTTTCGGGCTTGTTAAATCTTTTTAATTGTTGCTCAAAACCAGTCTGAAAGTGGCAAGATTTTTAATAGACAGCATAGTGTGTTTGTTGTGCTGGCTTTCAGAAATGTTGAAAATTCTTATAATACGTTGAATTTCTTCCAAGTCTTTTCTTGATTCAATCCTGTAAACATTTTTTATGGGGTCTGATACTACAGACATTAAAGTATTCAATTCCTGTTCTTTCATAAAACCTTTATCCTCTTTCCTGTATATTTATATAAAGGATTTTTTTATAAAGAAATTGCTTTTTTAGGGTAATTTAATTTAACATTTGTTAACAATTAGAGAGATTTTCCTTAGCCCGCTTCCATAATATATCATATTCCCTGAAGTTATATTCTTCTAACGGTTTTTCAGCTAATTCTTCCATTTTTCGGAATCGCGCCGTAAACTTTTTATTTGCTTTTAAAAGAGCCTGTTCCGCGTCAATTTTGTTCCATCTTGCAAGGTTTACCAGCGCAAATAAAATATCTCCCATTTCTTCCTCGGCATGTTCTGGATTATTTTCTTTTACGGCCTCTTTAAATTCATCAAATTCAGATTTAATACATTCATAAAGTGTATTTTCATTCGGCCATTCAAAACCTTTTTTTACTGCACGTTTACTGATTTTCTGGGCACTCATCAGCGCTGATTGGGATCTTGAAATACCGTCCATTGCTGATTTTCTGTGCGGTTTTTCTTCTTTTTTTAATTTATCCCAGTTATCTATAATTTCATCCGTTGAATTTACTTTTATATTCCCGAAAACATGCGGATGCCGGTGAATAAGCTTTTCATTAAGTCCTTTTGCCACATCGTCAAGATTAAATTCTCCTTCATCATCGGCTATCTGAGAATGAAGAAGTACCTGTAAAAGTACATCTCCAAGTTCCTCTTTTAAATGTTTCATATCACCTGAATCCATGGCATCGACTGCTTCATAAGCTTCTTCAAGCATGTTCGGGCGTAATGTTTTATGAGTTTGTGCTCTGTCCCATTCGCAACCTTGAGGCGAGCGCAAAATCCTTACTGTTTCTATCAATTTATCTAAATTTTCATATCCCATTTTTCTATCCTCTATGGGTAAATTTTACAACTAAAGTATAAGAAATTCAAATGAGAATACACCAAAAGGTTGAGCCAATATAAAAATTATGATGATATCCTTATAAAGTCGATAAAGTTATACGAAAGGATACAAATATGGCAAATTTATCAATCCCCGCAATTCGTGAACGTTTATTCAATACAAGCAAACACGAAAATGCGACACAAAGAAATTCTTCAAATCCGTTTGCAGCTTCATCTTTCAAAGGAAATGTTTTGACTGCTGATGTGTTTGAATCTTCAACAAAGAAAGATGATCAGATTGACTTCACTGGGAAATTAAAAGCGAGTGCTTTAGTCGGTTCTATTTCGGGTATCGGCGAAAAATTCCAGAACATGATTAACTCAGTTGTTTCTTTTGGCAACAGAATGAAAGAAAATGTTGTTAACGGCTGGAATAAATTGAATGAACTGGGAAATATTGAAATTTCATTTACTCCTGCTAAAGAAAAAGCTGTTTCTATTTACAATTCTGTAAAAGATTCTGTAACTGATTTGATTTCATCAGGGGTTACCTCCAAATCTGTTGCAAAAATGGAAGATATGACGGCTGCAAGACAGTTATTGACAGATAATGTCGCAGCATGGGAAGCAGCTATATAATAGGGAGGTTTTAATAAGATGACAGATAAAAAAATTGTAAAAAATGTAACTAATATTATAGAAGGTTTGGGCATGAATGAAAATCCCGAATCAATAGCAATTCTCGAAGATGTAGGAACAAATTCTAAAGTTGATGCAATCAGAGAAATGACATCCCGTGCATTGGTTAAGAAAAATGTTCATGATTCTTTGAAAGTTGTTATCACCAATAAAGGAAAAGGTATTAATGATATGTCAACTGTTGTTGCAATGAGCACAATTAACGAGTTGTTATCATTGAACGATAAATCCGAGGCTATTAAAATTCTTGAAGATACCGTAAATATGCATTCGGATGAAGAAGTCAGAGATAATGCAAGATCTGTGAAAGCTTTAATGGCACTTTCATAAATCAAATTCTTGTCAGGCAAGAAGCATTATATTAAATTTGCCAGATTTATATATAATAAATAACCTGCTTTTTAAGCAGGTTATTTAACGTTTATTCTATTATCCATCCGTTTGTTAAATCAACTTTGATAGGTTTTAACAATTTCATATAAACAACTTCATCAGGGGTTACATTTAATTTTTCACCCTTTAAAGTAGCTCTTACAATCTTCATAAACCAGTTTCTTTCTTTTGTAATTTCAACAACTCCGTTAAAGGAAACTGTTTGGTCGTTATTTGTTGTTAAAAGAGCATTATCAAGGACTAAAACACCATTTCTTACAAACCATTTCCCGCTTCTTACATCCAGAAGCTGCCCTTTAAGGTTTGAGCCTGCGTATACAAGGATAAATTTATCTTTTGTAATATAATTTTGCGGAGCATTCGCAACATATATTTCACCGGGTTGTGAAGATTGAGAACTTATATATTTAGTTAATTTTACCGGAACTATTGCTCCGGCAGGTATTGTGCCGACACTTCCCTGTACAAATGCGTTTTCTATAACATAACCTTCACCCGTTTTTTTTCTCATTGCTTCCGCAAGTTTAGCGTTTGGATTCAATTTTGCCTGTTCCATCATATCATATAAAATTGCAGTTACTTCGGCTCTTGTTGCGGGTCTGTCAGCTTCAATTCTAGCCTTGTCTTCAGATGGAATAGTAACAAGCATATTTAATATTTCAGCTTTGCCAGCAGGAATTAAGAACCATTGCGGGACTTCGTTTACATCTGCAAATTTCTTGGATAAAACTTCTTTAGCCTTCAAATCGCTGATTTGTTCGGTTGTCAGAGCATTTACTGCAACCGAAATTGATTCTGCTCTTGTTACCGTATCATCAGGTCTGAAAGGTTCTCCCTGAGGCGGGCATGAAATTAAATCAAAGTATAATGCTTTTTGTATTGCATCGTAAGCCCAGAAAGATGTATCAATATCCGTGAAAGTAACAGGCTGAGCAACTGTTGTATGTTCCTGTCCGAGTGCTTTTATTGCCATTGAGGCAAATTCTGCTCTTGAAACATTTTCATCAGGCTGAAATGTGCCGTCAGGATAACCTATAATTACTCCTTTTTCTGTTAACTCTTCTATTTGTTTTGCTGCCCAGTGAGTAGAGTCTACGTCAGGGTAAGCAAATACAGGGATTACAATATTTAATGTAATAAGAGCTGACAGCAATAATTTTAATACATTTTTCATGCGCTTTTCTCCTATATATATACCTATTTCTATCGTACCTTTAAAAATTGATTACGGCAATAATTTTACAAAGTTATTTTAAATTCATTAACTTTTGTTACATAAAAAATATGAAATTTAGCAACTTTTATTTTTAGGTATTTTGGTACAGATAATTATAAGAATTAGAAAGGAGATTATCTTATGCAAATTATGAACAACCCGAATATACCGTCTTCTAAACAGGCCTCTTTCGGTATGGCTCTTAAAATTACAAAACCTGCTATGGAAGCATTAGAAAAATCAAGTATGGAAACAATTAATAAATTAGCCAAAATCGGAGATAATTTGGCTGATACAAAGTATTACCATCTTGAAATCGGAAAAGATTTAAAGCCGCGAATTGATAGTGTATATGCAAATTCGTATGTTAGAGTATTTCAACCAATCGCACCACAAGATGAATTTTTAACATTCCGGACTTACTGGGATGGTAGTGAAATTTCGGGATTAAAAAAAGGAATTGACTATTACTCGACAATTCAATTTGCAAATAAAGAAGCAGCTCTTAATGCATATTCAAAGCTTAACTCTCTTCATAATGATATAGACAGAGCTGCTGCACTTACAAAAATGTTGGATAATCGTGAGATTGAAAAACAAGCAGCAGATTCTGCCGCTCTTGCAGAAAGACAGAAAGTTAAAGAAGCTGCCTCAAAGCTTATGGAAAAATTTGGCGGAGAATCTCATATAAAATAAACAAAAATATTTTTAATAGTAAAAAAGACGATAAGTTTTGCTTACCGTCTTTTTTAGTTAAAATAAATCTGCTGTTGGGGTAGTTGTAAATTTATACGATACTTTTATGTAAAAATTCTTAATAATTCAGAGATATTTTTAAAGTTTTTTATATTTCTTCCGTAAATTTAAAGTAATATAGTTTTTTTAGAAGGTAATTCTTTATGGTTAAAATTAATTCTGATATTTTTATCAAAAATGAAATGTTAAAGAGTTTAAAAGAACCGCAATCTATAGAGCATAGTTCTTCGTCTATATTTAGTAAAAGTGGTAAAGTTATTTCAGAATCACAAAATGTTTCACAAACTGTTGATACCGATGAAAATGATAAAAAGCTATCAGAATTAATTTCAGGCAATTATGATGTATTATCGTCTATTGATTGGAAAACATCTGAAGGAACGCAGCAATTTTTAGATATATCAGAAAAATTTATTTCTGTAACCGGCAAATCTTTATATGATGAAATGATTTCAAGATATGAAGCAGGCAAGATTTCTAAAGATAATTTACAAAAAAATCTGAAAATTTTATTAGATATGAGTGAATTTACCCCAAATAATCAGGATTCTGATGATGTATGGACAAGTTATTATGATTTTCTTGATTTAAAAGATATTGTTTTGTCGGATAATTTTAATATCGAGGATTTAAAAAATATAGATTACAATAACTATTTTAATAAGGTTACCAGACCTTATGCTGAAAATGCTAGAAAGGCTAAACTGCTCAGCAGTTATGATGTCACAAAGAGTCAGATTGCCCCTTTACTTCCTAAAATTACGAATATAAAAACTGGTGATAATACAATAATTCAAAAGTTTAATGATAAAGAATATCAAATAAATTATAGTGATGATGCAATAAATGTTAGGGATGGAAATAAGCAATATGTTATTGAATTCAAAAATTTGTTATCTCAGATAAATGATGAAAATGATAAAAATTCTGTAAAAAAAATGATAGAGGGGCTTTCTGCTCCTGTATTAATTGATTTGGCTGTTGAGATAGATACGATAAAAGTATGCAATGACCCTGACAGTGCTACTTATGCCCAATATGACGGTAAAGATAATGTTATAACCATAAATTTGGCAAAGAAGGATGAAAAAAATGCCGTGTTTGCATTAGCTCATGAAATAGGACATTCCCTAGATTTTTCAAAGCATGAGGATAGAAATATGGTAACATTTGGATTTAATCAGCAATTTCTTGAAATTGCAAGAAATGAAATGAAAAAATTAGCTGGTAAAGAAGATTATGAAAAGCAATATGCGACAACAAATCCGGTTGAAATGTTTGCGGAGTGCTATACACTTCTTAATATGGGCAGCTCTGCCGATTCAAATTATGTGCTTGCTACTTATTTCCCTAAAACAGTGGAGTATGTTAAAAAACAAATTGAAACACAAAGAAATCTTCCTGAAAATGAACGAAATTTCATTGGAAGAGACACTTCATTACTTGAAAGAATAAGAGATAATCCGTCTTGGTAAATATAATAAATAATAAATGGGCAGGGGTGGATTCGAACCACCGTAGTCTCGCGACGGCAGATTTACAGTCTGCTCCCTTTAGCCACTCGGGCACCTACCCTTATTAAATTTTCAAAAATTGCCTTTGACGGGATTTGAACCCGTGGCCTCTCCCTTACCAAGGGAGTGCGCTACCCCTGCGCCACAAAGGCTCAAATACTACTTTGATTTTCATTAAAATTAGCCGGCAATAGGAATCGAACCTACAACCTACGGTTTACAAAACCGTTGCTCTACCATTGAGCTATGCCGGCGTCAGTCACATGTCTTATTTTATTAAGAAAAAACTTGAATGTCAAGAGTTTTTATTCTGTTTGACTTATAATAATTTTAAAGAATAATTTAAGGAAGGATAAAATGATTAAATTTATAGCCCCGATTTTATTATTAACTGTTTCAAATATTTTTATGACTTTTGCCTGGTACGGACACCTGAAACATAAATCAGCTGCGCTGTGGGCAGTAATTCTTATAAGTTGGGGGATTGCATTTTTTGAATACTGTTTTCAGGTGCCGGCAAACAGAATAGGCAGCAGTGTTTATTCGGCCGCCCAGTTAAAAACAATTCAGGAGATAATTACACTTGTTGTGTTCAGTTTCTTTTCTGTTTTGTATTTGAAAGAAGAGTTTAAGTGGAACTATCTTGTTGGATTTATTTTTATAATATTTGCAGCATTTTTTATATTCAAAAAATGGTAGATTTTTTAAGGTTTTTCAAAAACGAACACTCTGTAGTATTTTAATTTTACAGCGCTATTGATTTTTAAGTATTTCTGACAAATCAAAAACGCATCTGCATTCATTTTTGATAAACTCCCTGTCATTACCGGAATTTTCTTGTAATCATTAAATGATTTAATAGGATATGAATTGTAGTTTTCATCCCAAATATAAAAAAGTCTGGCACCTTTATTCATTGGTGTTATAACTTGTTTTACAAAATCTTTTTCAAATTCGGGGGTGGGGCTTTGAATGCTTAAAACATAGTCTTTATACTTTTCATATTTGTCATGAATTCCGGAGCGCATAGCATAAGGTTCATGTACAAAGTCTTGTAGTAAACTGAATTTTCTCCCCTTAAAAGTCGTCAGATACTTATCAAAATCATTTTTTCTTAGTGCGAGAACAATAGTATCATTATCATTGATTTTATTTTCATTTAATACTATAGCCGTAGGTCTTTCCCCCAAATCTCTATAGCCTCTGACAGCACTTATAGGAGAGGCTAAAAGGTAAAACACATTAATTATAAGCAGGTAAGTTGTTAATACTTTTATTGTTAGGCTTTTTAACTCCGATAAACCAATACTTACAAGCAGCAGTAATGGCGGAATTGCAAGTATTGTGTATCTGGTAAGCATTCTCAAACCGCTGTTCATGCACAAAATAGTTTCAAAAAATAAGAACATCAAAGGTAAAGCAAGCAGAAAATAATTTTTTTTCTCTGTCCTTATGCCTTTATAAATTCCAAAGAATGCAACTCCAATCGGAATGTACATAAATAATATTTGTAGAATTCCTATTGTAGGTATATAAACTACAGGGTTGTTGTATATTCCGATTAAGTAAGGTGTAAAATAATTCTGGATTAATACAAATGTTGTAAAGATATTGCTTGTGAAAATCCAGGCAGCTGATTCATATTTGTGCATGTGAGTGAGTATATAAATTGCAAAAGGAGATATTATACCTATCAAAATAATATTAGATATTAAAAATTTTTTTAATACTTCTTTCTTTTTCCAGATAATATATGCTAAAACAGCAATTCCCTGAGCAATTACATATAATACCCCTATTGTAAATGTATATACAATTGCGGCATTTGTTAATATGTATCCTGCATAATCAATATTTTTATTATTTTTTAAAATTCTTGCAATATAGTATAGTGAAATTGTCGCAAACAGTGAAAGAAAAATGTAAAATTTAACTTCCTGCGAATAAAAAATTAGAGTTGCATTAATTGCGTTTAAAAAAGCGAATATGTTTCCTGTTTTTTCGTCTTTGATTTCTTTTCCTGCAAAAAATGCTGCAATAACATTCAACACACCTGCAAGAACAGAAAAAAGTCTTATTGTAATATCCCCGTTTCCGAAAACTTTAATCCAAACAGCAAGCAATAATTGATATAAAGGGAAGTGTACATCAGCATCAACCGCAGCTTTAATAATGTCTAAGGGGCCGCCGGCTATTGTCTGGTTATACATAACCATTTCGTTGTGCCAGAAACCCGCAGGTTTATCAATAAAAAGTATTCTTAAAATAATTGCGAGTACAATTACTAATCCGAATATTATATACTCTTTTTTCTTCATATATCCCCTCAATTCTATAAAAAAGCGGAAACTGGACTGTCTTGTTCGTTCGCGGTTAACAGGACTGCGGTTGACGCCTGCAATGCCTTTAGCATTTTGCCGTCAAGCCTGCGCCTTCAGCTCACTCATGCTCGAACCTTTGACAAAGCTTTGCTTTGTGGTTCTCGTCCCTTTTTCAACATATTCATTATTCATAATAAAAGCGGAAGACGGGACTCGAACCCGCGACGTCAACCTTGGGAAGGTTGCATTCTACCACTGAATTACTTCCGCATTTGATTTTATTTTATTATAAAAAAATTTTTTATTCAAATTTTATTTTTAAGATATTTTGTATTTACTATAATTAGCAGTTGATGATTTTGTTTTAATTTTATTGAGTTTAAAAACTACTTCACTACACAAATATTACACAAAACTACAAAAAGTACCTGAAATTTTACAATAAAAAATCCGTCTGTATTTCAGACGGGTTCTTTATTGTGCCTGATGCGAGTGTCTTGAAATTTTTGCGTTAAACGGGACTTCAGATTAAATTATAGTAATCATGATTGCTATAATTTAATACTTACGCCCTCTGCAAAAATTTCGTTCGAACGCTAATGGCAATCTAATACGCTATCAATACATCAAAAAAGGTCAATATCACTAGGATATCGACCTTTTTTGTGCCTGATGCGATTCGAACGCACGACCTTTTCCTTCGGAGGGAAACGCTCTATCCAACTGAGCTACAGGCACATAATCAGGAAATTAATTCCCTGACAATACTATTGTAAAATCTGTTTCTCCACATTGATAATTAACCGGATCATATACAAATTGAAGTCCTCCGAATGCTTCATTCTTTTTCTTTAACCAGTTGTAATAGTCATTGGTTACATTAGCAGAATGCGCAATAAATTGAGAGTGGGCTCTTGTAATTATACCTGTACATTTAACTTCTATATTAGCTGCTTTAAGGTTTGATTCCATTTCTTCCGCTTTAGCTGTACTTGATGCCATTACTCCTGCAGTCATTGGTGCGGCTTCGTCAATAGCTGCTTTGTCTCGATAAATTACTCTGTTTACTACTTCCTGAGTTTTTTCCGGATCTAAAATCCAATAACTTATATAACCTTTCTGATTTGGAGCGCCCGGGAGCATTGCTACTTCTATTTTATCCATATCTATGTGTTTTACAAGCGCTGCATACTGCGACATTTCATAGAAAGACATATCTGTTTTTATATATTTTTTTGCGACTGATATAATATCAGGAATTTTAGTAATTGTTTCAGGCTGTTTCAATTTATTCAAGAGACTTCTTAAGAGCCATTGCTGTCTTTGAGTTCTACCGATATCTCCGAGGGCATCATGTCTGAATCTTAAATATTCAACAGCCTGCTGACCGTTTAAGTGATGATCGCCTTTTGTAAAGTTAATATGTAAATTACCGGAGTAATCGTTATAATGCATGGGTTTTTCAACATATACATCCAATCCGTCCATAGCATCGACAATTTCCTTAACTGCGTTGTCGTGCACCATTATGTATCTGTCAATATGAACCCCTAAGGTATCTTCAATTGTTTTTTTTGTCATTTCAATACCGCCTATAGCGTGTGCGGCATTAATTTTGTTCACCCCGTTATCTCCCGGGAGATAAACTTTACTGTCGCGCGGAATTGAAAGAGCGTTAACTGATTTTGTTTTAGGGTCAATGTTTACAAGAATAATTGTATCTGTTCTTGTTCCTGACCATAAATCGTTGGGATTACCGCTGGCGTCAACTCCAAGAAACAAAATATTCTGCCTTCTTAACCCAAAAGGGAGAGCAAAATCTGCATGTTCTTTGTTTGAATTGCTTACGGTTAATTTCTGGTAAATTTTTGTTATTATTGAGTCCTCTCCGAAATGTTCTACGACAAAGTTTTCATTCCCCGCAATAATAAATATGCCTAATAAAACTCCTATAAATACTATTATCATGCCTATTAAAACTTTGGCAAAAGAAGATCGTTCTTCTCTTGCTTCTTTGGCATGCCGTACAAAATTTTCGGATTTGTCATAATTATTTCTGTTTCTTTGTGCTTGATTTGTCATATTTTTTACCTTTTTACATAACCTTAATTAGATAGGTTGACACTAGAGTAAAGTATATTGCCAATCCTAAAACATCTATTGTTGTCGCAATAACAGGACCTGATGCGACTGCAGGATCTACTTTCATTGCTTTAAGTGCAAATGGTGTAAATGTACCGATAATTGTTGCCATTGTCATATTTATAGCCATTGCAATTCCAACAATGGCACCAAGTTCAACACTGTGCTGCCAGCCCCAGGTAACAAGGGTTACAAGAAGCCCGAATATTGAACCGATAATAAATCCTATAGACATTTCTCTTAATATGTGGTGCAAAGCCGAATTTAGAGTTACCTGTCCTGTTGACAGCCCGCGAACCATAAGAGTAATGCTCTGGGTTCCTATATTGCCGCCAAGGCCGGCAAGAAGCGGCATAAATATTGCTATAATTGGCAGAGCCTGTAATGTGTGATCAAAATGATGCCCGACATTTACAGCTACAAATTCTCCTATCAATGTTATAAAAAGCCATGGGGTTCGTGCACGTATAGCATTAAAAATATTCCCAGTTAAAATTTCATCCTCGTCAACAATTTCAGTTGAAATACCAGAAGACTGATAGATTTCTTCCGTTGTTTCTTCTTCAAACAAATCGTGAACATCATCCCAGGTAATCATCCCTTTTAATCTGTTGTAAAGATCAACTACAGGAAGTGCATTGTACTGGTATTTCATAAATTCATCAATAATATAATCACTATAGTCATCAACATGCAGTTTAACAATATCGGAAATCATTATGTCTTCTACTTTTTGATTTATTGGTGATGTTAGAAGTTTTCTCAATGATACAACGCCAAGAAGGTGATTTTGCTTATCAACAACATAGACGTAATAAAGTTCCATATTATCCTGTTCTGCTTTAATTCTTATATGATTTAAAACATCCTGAACGCTCATGTCTGAGTTAACGGTTAATACAACAGGGTTCATAATACCGCCTGCAGTGTCTTCGTTGTATGTCAAAAGTTCTCTGACTTCTTCCGAAAATTTGTGAGGAAGTTTGTCTAAATAGGTTTCACTTTCATCTTCTTCCATATCCCCAAGAACGTCTGCTGCAGCGTCATGAGGCAATTGCGTCAAAATTTGTGATGCAAGATTTTCGTCAATATCGCTTAACAATTCAACCTGCATCTGGGCGGGTAAATATTCCATTAAATCGGCAGCTTTACTTAAATCCAGCAGTTTAAAACACTGAAGTCTTTCTTCCGGTTTTAATTCCTGGAAAATATCGGCTAAATCCGCAACGTGATAGCTGTTCAGTTCATCTTTGAGCTGAATAACGGTTTCATCACTCATGATTTCGCGTATTCTGTCGATAATGTTTTGAACATTCATCATAACAATATTATATAATAAACATATAAGAAATTTAATTTGTGTTATACATTTTATATTTATTTAATATTGTGTCTGATATGGTTACTTAAAATATTGCGGACATCTCGCAAGCCATATATCGCTAATAACATTTTCAAGTACACGTTTACTGACTGAGCCGGTTAAAAATCTGTCGAGTTTTGATTTATTTTTTGAACCAAGAATTATCAAATCAATCTCATTTGTTCTGGCGTAATCTATAATTTTTTGAGCCGGAATTCCATTAAGTATAGCTGTCTCATGAAATTTTAAATTATTATTGTACAGAATATTTTCTATATCTCTAATAGCCCGTGATGCATATATTTGTTGTTGTTTTTGTATTTCCAGCAGCCAGTTTGTATCAAGTGTACCGTCAAGAAATAGTAAATTAGGATCTTCATTTACCATACAGATATGTATTTCTTTATCCTGAAGTTTCATATCCGGAATAATTTTATTTAATATACTCAATGAGCATTGAGTTCCGTCTGTTGTAAGGAGCAATTTCTGCTTTTTATTTGTTTCTTTTGCAATATACGCGGAAATTTTGCTGCTGTTAATAATTTCCTGAGATACTGAGCCAAGCCATTTTTGAATACCTTTTTTGCCGTGTGAGCCCATAAGAATTAAATCATAATTTTCAAGTTCGGACTGTTCAATAATGCTTTCAACGGCAGCACCGCAGCTTTTTATTCTGCTGCCCGGTGTTAGATTAAGTCTTTTTATTTCTTCTTCTGCATAGTCCAGTATTGTATCTGCTACATTTGCACAGGAATATGTAAAATTTTCTTCTTCAATACTTATTTCTTCGGGAAGGAAACTCCAGTCAATTACACAAATAGTGTCAATTACTGCTTCGTTAATCCATTCTGATATATTACAAAGTGCATTAAAACTAATTTTTGAACCGTCTGTACAAAATAGTATTCTCATATTTTCTCCTTATGTTTATTTGTCGTCTGATTATTTTGTTAATAAATATAATTTATGTTAAGGAAAATTACATTGTCTGGTATTCTATATTTTTTTCTGTTATTATGTGTGTGGGAAATGTTTTTATAGTTTTATAGGAATAGTGTTATAGTTATGTCTCCAAAACAGAATGTACAGCAAAAGGTTAATCTAAGGGATTATAAAGTATTAATTGAAACAATAGCCAAAGTAGAGTATCAAAAGTTTTCAACTTCGCATCTTATTGAGCTTTCGGAGCTTATAAATATAGGCAATCATACTTTGTATATTTTATTTAAAAATCATTCACCGGAAAATTTCAATAAAACATATCTTTCAACAGCTATCAAATGGGCTATAAGAAATGAGGTTCGACGCAGATATAAATGGTATTCCTTAAAGAACAAAAAACAAAATGCGGATGATGAAGATACTAATATAAGAGAAGAAGTATACAAGACAATTTTGTCAATTGATGAAATGCAGGATGCAGAAGTTCCGACACAGATAAAAGCAGAGGACAAAACTCCGGAAGAATGCATTGAACTTTCGGAATTGAAGGCTGAAATTATTGTATCTATGAAAAAACTTCCACAGCGTGAAAGAGAACTTATTGAATATAAATTTTTCAAAGATATGAAACTTCGTGAAATTGCAGAAGAATTTAATATTTCTCAATCACGAATTTCGCGAATTATTCAATCCGGATTAGATAAAATTAAAAGGGATTTGAAAAGGCAGGGGATTATTTAGTGCAAACTATTTTTGAAAAAGATAACGGTGCATCCGGTATAAATCTTTGTGACGAAGAACAAAATGTAAATTTTATTCCGGAAAAATTTAAACGAAACTTGACGCTTGGGTTGCCAAATGTAAGTGAATTGGAAGCTCTAAGGCATTATAAAGCATTATCTGATATGAACTTTTGTATTGAAAAAGGTTTTTATCCGTTAGGTTCATGCACAATGAAATATAATCCCAAGGTGAATGAACTTTTGGCATCTTTAGAAGGCTTTTCCTGCCTTCATCCTTACAGCAATGAGTCTGATTCTCAGGGAACTTTAGAACTTATGTACAACCTTCAGCAGGCATTGAAGGAAATTACAGGTATGGATGCTGTGTCTCTTCAGCCTGCAGCAGGAGCTCAGGGTGAACTTACCGGCATGATGGTAATTAAAAAGTACTTTGAAGTTAAGGGGGAGCCAAGATTTAAAGTTATAATTCCTGATTCTGCTCATGGTACAAATCCTGCAAGTGCTCATCTTTGCGGTTTTGAGGTAGTTTCAGTAAAATCCGATGATAAAGGACAGGTTGATTTAGAGGCATTAAAAAATCTTGTTGATAAAAATGTTGCGGCAATAATGATGACTAATCCGAATACTCTCGGAATTTTTGAAAAAAATGTTTTGGAAATTTCTAAAATTATGCATGAAAATGGTTCATTATTATATTATGACGGTGCTAATTTTAATGCAATAATGGGTTATACAAATCCAAAGCTTATGGGCTTTGATGTCGTTCATTTGAATCTCCATAAGACTTTTGCAACCCCTCATGGCGGCGGCGGCCCCGGAGCCGGACCAATAGGAGTTGTTGAAAAGTTGAAAGAATTTTTGCCTGCTCCTTTGATAGATTTTGACGGTAAAAAATATTTTAAAAACTATAATATTAAACATTCTATAGGTAGTGTAAAAGCTTTTTGGGGGAATTTTGCTGTTCTTATTAAGGCGTATGTATATATACTGATGATGGGACAGAATTTGAAAGAGGCAAGTGAAAATGCTGTTTTGAACGCTAACTATCTGAAAGAAAAATTGAAGGGTGCATATTCTCTTCCCTATGACGAGCCTTGTATGCATGAATTTGTTTTATCCGGTGATAAACAAAAAGCAAATGGTGTTTCTACCCTGAATATTGCAAAGTCTTTAATGGACCAAAATATTCACCCTCCGACTGTTTATTTCCCTCAGATTGTCCATGAAGCAATTATGATTGAACCTACAGAATCAGAAACTAAGGAAGTTCTCGATAATTTTGTTAGTGTTATGCTGGATATTGCAAAGAAATCTGAAACTAATCCAAAAGAAATTATTTCTGCCCCGCACTCAACTCCGGTTAAAAGGATTGATGAGGTTTTGGCAGCACGTAAACCCGATTTAAAATTTGTACAACAATAAAAGAGAATATATATTATGAGTAAAGAAAATAAAAAACTTAAAGTAGCATTTCCTCACATGGGAACAGTTTATATAGCCTGGTCGGCAGCATTGAAAAAAATTGGAGTTGAACCTTTTGTTCCTCCATATACAAGTAAAAAAACTTTATCATTAGGGACTAAACATTCCCCTGAGGCAATTTGTCTTCCGTATAAGTTAATTTTGGGAAATTTTATTGAAGCAATAGAAGGCGGAACGGATTATGTTGCAATGATATCTTCTCCGGGCTGCTGCCGCCTTGGGGAGTATGGGAACTGCATTAAAAATGCGCTTACAGATTTGGGGTATGATGCAAAGTATATTGAATTAACCCTGTATGACGGCTTAATGGGGATGTATAATTTTCTTAAGGAGATTAGCGGCAAAAATAACCCTGTATTGTTCGCAAGGGCAATTAATATTGCAATTAGAAAGGTTTTTGTTCTGGATGATTTGGAAAATCTTTTATCTTATTACAGAGCAAGAGAAATTACTTTTGGAGATGCGGAAAAACATTATAATAAGGCGCTTCAGTTTATAAAAGATGCTGATAATACGAGTAAATTGAAAAAAGCCAAAAAACTTGCATTTGAAGAAATGAAAAAAACTAAAATAGACCCTAAAAAAGAGGTTTTGCATGTTGATTTGACAGGAGAAATTTATCTTGTGTGTGATGAATTTTCAAATCAAAATATAACCAGAGAACTGGGTAAAATGGGTGTACAAACACGTAGAAGTCTTACAATAAGCAGTTTCCTTAAAGATGCAATAATACCTAAAGTATTCAGAAATGGTGAAACCCACCTGCAAAGAGCCTTCAGAATGGCAAAACCGTATCTTATGAGAGATATCGGAGGTGATTCTCTGGAATGTGTTTCAGATGTCGCTTATGCCGATGAAAGAGGTATAGATGGTATAATACATATAAGTCCTTTTACCTGTATGCCGGAAATTATGTCTCAGAATATTTTTCCGGCAATGAGAGAAAATTGTGATATCCCAATTTTACCATTAATTATGGATGAACAAACCGGAAAAGCAGGTTATCTTACAAGACTGGAAGCGTTTGTTGATTTGATGAAACGCAGAAAAAGAAAACTTTCTTTAGATAGTACCGCAGAAGAAAAACAGGAAGAACTTATTAAGTAAGAAGGTTATTTAAATTATTCATTAGTTGAGGTTTTTATTATATATGAAAGAATTATTTAAAGACGCTGCAAAAATAACAAATTATAACTTGATTTTAACAATTCCCTTGATTATATTTGTTAAAGTTTTGGATTTATACTCCATGTATTCAAAGTATACAGTAGATTCAGTCCCAAAATTTATACTGGCATCAATTACGATGTTATTTATGTTTGGTGTATTTTGTGCTGCATGGTTTTATATGGTGGAAAGAGCTGTTGAGCTTTCCAAAAAAGTTTTTGTACTTGATGAGGACAGAGCTAAAGCAACATTAAATCTTTTTAAAAAAATTCCGGAAGGAATAGGTAAATTTTTCTTATCTTTTGTCGGAGTTTATCTGATATTTGTTGTAATACAGATTATTGCAAGTCCGGTTGTTTATTTAATTGGGAAAGGAATTATAGGCTCGCTTGATGAAACTTCAATGTTGAATCTTCAAAAAATGACTATGGATCCTGCGATTTCCTCAAATCAGGGCATGGCAGCTTTTATAGATAAGTTAACTCCCGAACAAATTATATTTTTCGGGAAATGGAGTCTTTTGTTCATGGTTGTAACATCAATAATAATGTATTGTTTGATGCTATGGATTCCGGAAATAATATATAAAAACGCTAATCCGTTAAAATCTTTATTTACATCTCTGGTTAAGGTATTTAAAGATTTCTTTACTTCTGTTCGAATCTTTTTATCACTGTGGTTTATGGGGTTTGCGTTATTATTTATAAATACATTTGCGATTTTTAATCCTGTAGCTTATATAATTATGAGTATTGTGCTTTTCTATTTTTCAGTTTATCTTGTTGTATTAATATTTTTATATTATGACAGAAAATTTGTGGAACAGTCGGTTAATGAAAACTCAAAAGAATAAAGTTATTGCTGTTGTTGGCCCAACGGCAAGCGGAAAGACATCTTATGCTGTTGAGATGGCACTTAAACTTAACGGAGAGATAGTTTCGGCTGATTCAAGGCTTGTATATAAAGGATTGAATATAGGGACTGCAAAGCCTGCATATAGTGAGCGTTGTGGAATTCCACATTATATGATTGATATAGTAGAGCCGGAAATTGACTATTCTGCGGGATTATATGTAAAAGAGGCAAAAAAACATATAAATGATATTTTATCACGCGGCAAAACCCCTATTATTGCAGGGGGAACAGGATTATATTTTAAAATATTGCTTGAAAATTACAGTCTTCCGGAAATAGAACCTGATTATGCTTTAAGGGAAAAACTTGCACTGCTTGATTTTTCGCAGCTATACAAAATTCTTTGTGATTTGGATGAAGATGCTGCAAATCTTGTTAATGAAAATG
The DNA here is from genome assembly GCA_944324015.1 of Candidatus Gastranaerophilales bacterium. Taxonomy (GTDB): domain Bacteria; phylum Cyanobacteriota; class Vampirovibrionia; order Gastranaerophilales; family Gastranaerophilaceae; genus Stercorousia. Next base: position 1,704 of record CALUUR010000015.1, on the reverse strand, counting down.
ATAAACGCCGTGCAATCAGGTTTATTGAAGTTATTAAAAAAACAAATATGCGTCTTTCAAAAGCAAGAGGGTTTAAAGAACCTGAATATAGCGTAGAATGGATTGGGCTAAATTATCCCAGAGAACAGCTTTATGAAAGGATTAACAGACGTGTGGACTTGATGATAGATCAGGGGCTTATTGAGGAAACACAATGCCTGCTTAAAAAGCATGGTAGAATCCCTAATATTACTGATACTATAGGATATAAGGAAATTATTTCTTACCTTGACGGTTTGGTTAGTTTGGATGAAGCAATTGAAAAACTTAAACAAAATACAAGAAATTATGCAAAACGCCAGTTAACATGGTTTAGAAGAAATCGTGATATAAAGTGGAATTGTTATCCGGAAAAAAAGAAAAAATAATATTTATTGTATTTGATTAAAAAATATGTTAAAATATGTATGTTGAATATTAAACAAGGAGCTAAGTATGAGTGAAAAGGGCCTTAAAATGCTTATAAACAGAGAGCTTGACCCAATCGGGGTGGGGGCATTTTCGGTTTAGTTAGATGGCAGGAAGCCCGGAAGGCAAGATGGCAGGCAAGTATCGGTGAACGCAGCTTACTAAATACTAAATTCTTTTTCTGCATAAGGAAGTTTATAAGCGTCCTCTCTCCTCGGGAGAGAGCTAGAGAGAGGGTTGATTTAGGAAGTCCGGAGGTCAAGAGGTCAGGAAGGCAAGCTGTTATCGGCGGGCAGAGTCCGCTTAAAACTCTTTTCCCTCTGTTGGGAGAGGGATTAAGGGAGAGGGTATTTTCATGGCATCCTGCTCAGACCGTAGGAATATATGATTGTGCTAATGTCGCTACAATGCGATTGCGGATCAAGTCCGCAATGACGAATTACTACGGACAAGGAAGCTTTTTCTTCTCAGGGAAGGTCAGGATGGGTTTCAAACAATTTCAACATCACCCCAACCCTCTCCTTGAAAAGGAGAGGGAGATTAACTCCTCGAAACGCACCTATCGTCCTAACGTCTTAACGTCTTATCGTCTGAAACAATCCCCCCCCTCACCCTAACCCTCTCCCGCAGGGGGAGAGGGAACGATGCTAAATTCCCGAAACGCACTTATTCACTTAAGAAAAAAGTTGCCTTCACTCTTGCCGAAGTTTTAATCACCCTCGGTATAATCGGTGTTGTAGCTTCATTAGTATTACCTCAAAAAATCGAGAATTATCAAAAAAGGCAGGTAGAGGTCAAATTAGAGAAATTTTATTCAACCTTTAATCAGGCGTTGCAAAGGTCTATTCAGGATCACGGCGATATGTCGGGTTGGACAACTGCCGGCTTTTATGACTGGGAAAATTCAAAAATATTCTGGGAGGAATATCTTGAGCCATATTTTTCGTATGTCGGCACAAAAGAGAATTCCTGGGCTGTATGGCCAACACAAGGTCATGAGGTCCTTTTACCCGATGGGAGTTCATTTAATCTTTCCGGATGGATAACTTTTTACCCGAATGCAAGCTATTCGGGAGATATTGAAAAGACCTGGCGAAAAGCATTTTTGTTTAGATTAGATAAAGATAACAACAGGCTTGTTCCTTATGGCATGGGTGAAAGTCTCAATTCCATTCGTATTGAATGTGATAAAGACAAACCTTATCAAACTGCAAGTAGAAAGTGTGCAGCCTGGATAATGAGAAACGGCTGGAAAAT
>CALUUR010000014.1 GCA_944324015.1 Candidatus Gastranaerophilales bacterium | reverse complement strand
GTTAATATACAATACATGTAAAAAAGATTGAAAAAATAAATTTATAATTGTAAAATTACAATAAAGTATAATGAAGGCTAAAAGAAAGGGTTAAAAAGGAGGCAAAGCCTCTGGCGAAAATATAACAAAATATAACTAAAATCGACGGAAAGGATTGAAAAGGAGGCAAAGCCTCTGACGAAAATATAAGAAGTAAAACGAATATTTATAGAAAGGGTAAAAAGAAAAATGAGCGAAAAAATTAGTGTTAAAGTATGTTTGGGAACAACATGTTTCGTAATGGGGTCGTCTAATTTACAGGAATTAATCGAAATGGTTCCTAAAAAATACGGTGACAAAGTAGAAGTTTCAGGAGTTCCATGCTTGGGGCTATGTTCAATTGACTGGGAATTTTCAAAAGCACCTTATGTAAAAGTTGACGATGAGGTAATTAAAGAAGCAACTGTTGAAAAAGTTTTGAAAGCAATTGATGAAAAATTGAAATAGTATTTAAATTAAAAAGGATATATTAGTTAAAAGCTCCCATACTTAATAGGAGCTTTTATTATATATATTTGGAAAAATTTCATGTTCATGCCATAATATAAAATATAGGGAATAGTAAAGAGGTAAAAAGATATATGGCAATGAACACCAGCACTCCAAAAGAAACATCACATCTGAAAAGAGAGATTTTAGTAAGACTGATAAAAGCATATTTGAGTGATAACTTTGAAGAAAATACAAGACTTATACCTTTTGCAATGCGTCCGAAAAACAGCGATGTTCCCAATTACAGATGCTGTATTTTTAAAGAACGCGCAATTTTAAGGGACAGAGCTATTGCCGGTTTGGGCTTTTCTATTGAAGATACGGATGACAGTATTCTTCTTTCTGATTTGGCCCAAAAAGCAGAAAAAAGAGAAGTTCCCGATGAACATCCTCTTACGGTTCTTACAACGGCGTGCAAAGGCTGCGTTCCTTCAAGAATTTATGTAACTGATTTGTGTCAGGGCTGTGTTGCAAGACCCTGCGTAAATACATGTAAATTCGGCGCAATTTCTATCCAAAACGGTAAATCAGTTATAGATCCAGCAAAATGTAAAAATTGCGGAATGTGCGTTCAGGTTTGTCCTTATCAGGCAATTCAGAAAATTATTGTACCATGCGAAAGTGCATGCCCCGTCGGTGCAATTGCTAAAGATGAAAACGGACATGCAAAAATAGATTTTGACAAATGTATTTCCTGCGGCAAATGTGCATCAGCATGCCCCTTTGGTGCGGTTCATGAAAAAAGCCAGATTATTGATGTACTCAAACAAATTAAAGCAGGGAAAAAGGTAATTGCAATGGTTGCTCCGGCAATGTTCGGCCAGCTTCCGTGCAAACCGCAACAGCTTAAAAAAGCTATAATGGAGCTTGGTTTTGCCGATGTTTATGAAGTCGCTCAGGGTGCAGATGTTACAACAAAAACCGAGGCTGCAGAATTTGAAGAAAGACTTGTAAAAGGTGAAGAATTTATGACAACTTCCTGCTGTGCGGGGTATAATGAACTTGTTGATAAGCATATTCCTGAGATGAAGCCGTTCCGTTCAGACACAAAAACTCCGATGTATTACACAGCGGAGATTGTAAAGAGGGAAAGTCCGGATGCCATAACCGTATTTTTCAGCCCCTGCGTTGCAAAAAAACGTGAAGCGCTACAAAATCCGAATGTTGATTACGTTTTGAATTATGAAGAAATCGGAGCCTGGATGGTTGCTTTAGGGATACAGGTTGCAGAATGTTCTGAAAGCGAGTTTAAACATGAGGCTTCTTCAGAAGGAAGAAATTACTGTGTATCAGGCGGAGTTGCAAAAGCAGTCGAAACGTTATTACCTGAAGAAATTCCGGCTCATGTCGTTTTAGTAGACGGACTTACAAAACAATCCGTAAGAGATTTGAAAAAATATGCTAAAAACGGAATGTGCGATTTAGGGAACCTGATTGAAGTAATGGCCTGCACAGGCGGATGTCTCGGCGGAAATTCAACTGTTAACGCATTCAAACCTGCATTAAAACAGGTTACAACCTACGTTAATGAAAGTAAGTCAATAAAAGAACAGGTTGAAAATTAAGGAGGTATTAATATGGTTATTAACAAAGCTTTAGAAGTGCCCCCCCCCCGCAAAACTCGCGTACGAGAAGGGGTTTCACATTAGCAGAAGTTTTAATAACTCTCGGAATTATCGGGATTGTTGCAGCTTTAACACTGCCGTCTGTCATTAATAAAGCACAGGACAGACAATTCAGGGCAATGTTTAAAAAGCAGTATTCAGCTGTTGCACAGGCAATTCAAATGGTCTATGCAAAATATGATATCTCTCTTACACCACAAAGCGTTAATCACACAGAGATGCCGCAGTATGTTTGTGCGATAGGTAAAGAACTAAAATCAATAGGATCAGGGGTTAAATGTGAAGGACTCGCTGATGATGACACTATTAATTCTATGCCGGAAAATACTAAAATACACTGGCATAGAAATGATGAATGGTTTGATAAAAACGGAAATCCCCAAAGGATGAATGGAGCCGGTGTAGACGGATATGGACTTTTAACATTTTTATTACCTGACGGAGCAATGATAAATTTTAACTGCACAAACGAAGTTTTTATAGACGTAAACGGATATAAAAAACCAAATACAGTCGGCCGTGATATTTTTTATTTTTTGTTAAAAGATAATCAGGCCGCACCTGTTTTTTGGACATCCGAAAACGGAAACAATATAAACGGCTGTAGTTGTCCCTCCTGTACCCGAATTACTCCGAATAATTATAAAGAAGATTGTGAAACAGGCTCAGGCTGGGGTTGCTCGCCTTTGTATATTATGGAATAACCGGAACTTATATCACAGTTTACACTAAATATGGTAAAAAAAGCGTCACCCTGAACTTGTTTCAGGGTCTAAATAATGTTGAGATTCCGAAACAAGTTCGGAATGACAGTATGTCTGTGTTTTGAATATATTTGGTGTAAACTGCGATATAAATACCGAATAACTATTCTTTTATAAAACTTCTTTTTATCATATAATAAAAACGTTATGGAAACTAAGAAGAAAAAAATAAGCATTATAGGCTCTACAGGCTCTATCGGCCGTCAGGCACTCGAAGTTATTGAAAAATTAGAGGATAAGTTTGAAATTATTGCCCTTGCCGGCGGTAACAACGTTGAACTTTTAAAAAAACAGGCAGAAAAATTTAAACCGAAATATATATGCCACAATAACCCCTCACCTGCCTTTCAGGCACCCTCTCCCGCACGGAGGTCAATCCGACGGGGCAAGGGACACAAGCTGCTGTACGGCTCAGAAGGCCTTGAACAAATTTGTTCAAATAAAGAAAACGATATTATACTTGTTGCATGCTCGGGAAAAATAGGACTCAAACCGACATTAACCGCAATAAAAAACGGAATTGATATCGCTCTTGCCAACAAAGAAACTCTTGTCATGGCAGGCGACATAGTTATGAATGAAGCTAAAAAATACGGAGTAAATATTATTCCGGTTGACAGCGAACACTGCGCAATTCATCAATGTATAAAAGATATTAAACTGGTTGATAAACTGATTATCACAGCATCGGGCGGCCCGTTTCTTCACAAATCTGTTGAAGATATGAAAAACGCAACGGTTGAACAGGCGCTTGCTCACCCCAGATGGAATATGGGCAAAAAAATTACGGTTGACAGTGCAACTTTGATGAATAAAGGACTTGAAATCATTGAAGCCCATCATCTTTTCGGTTTTGATTATGACAAAATAGAAGTTGTAGTTCATCCGCAAAGTATTGTCCATTCAGCAATAGAATACGTTGACGGAAGCGTTATTGCACAATTGGGGCTTCCTAGCATGCATATTCCGATACAATATGCAATAACTTATCCCGAGAGATTTGAAGGTATTAAATCAAAAAGTTTCAGTTTCTCGGAAATCGCAAGACTTGATTTTGAAAAACCTGATTTTGACAAATTCCCGACGGTTAAGCTCGCTTATGAAATGGGTAAAATCGGCGGAACCGCAACAGTTTGCATGAATGCCGCAAATGAAGAAGCTGTTTTTGCATTTCTTGACGGGAAAATAAAGCTTTATAATATATATGAAATAACCAAAAAAATGTGCGATGAACATACTGTTATAAAAAATCCTTCAATAGATGAGATTTTTGCAGTTGATAAAGAAATCAGAGAAAAAACAAAAGAATACATATTACAGAATATCTAACGGGTCAACATCAACAACCATTTTGATGTCTTTAGGCAATGTTATCTTATTCAGGAAACTTGAAATAAACTCATGCCCTTTTTTATCAAGTTTGTTTTTTATAATAATCTGAAAACGGTATTGGCTGTTAATCCGTTCAATTACACAAGGAGTTGGCCCCAAAACCTCCAGACGTTCTGATGTTCCAAATTTTTCAATCATTGTACAAAGGCGAAGAGCTATTTCCTGCGCGGATTTTTCAGCACGGAAATTATTGGGAGAACTTAATACAAGCCTTATAATCTGGCTGAACGGCGGATAATCAAATTCTTCACGCGCTGCAATTTCAGTTGCATAGAATTCCCCGTAATTTTGTGATTTTGCACTTTCCAGAGCGTAAAAATCAGGGTTATATGTCTGGAAAAGGACCTTTCCGGAAAATTCGCCTCTTCCGGCGCGTCCGGCAACCTGTGTTAAAAGCTGAAACCCCCTCTCTGAAGCTCTGAAATCGGGCAGGTTAAAACTTGCATCAGCAGAAATTACTCCTACAAGCGTTACATTTGGATTGTCCAAGCCTTTAGCAATCATTTGAGTTCCGACCAGAATATCAATTTCTTTACGTTGGAAGCGTTCTAACAGCCTTATATGCTCCCCTTTTTTTACAAGAATGTCGCTGTCTATACGCTCAATTTTATTTTCCGGAAATAAGTCTTTTATATACTGTTCTATTTTTTGTGTCCCTGTTCCGCTTGTCTTTAATGCATCTGAGCCGCATTCCGGGCAAAAATCGGGGAAATATTCGACATGGTTGCAGTAATGACATTTAAGCATATTGTCTTTTGAATGCCAAATCATAGGAATTGCACAGTTAGGACATTCTATAACATGTCCGCAGGCCTGACACTGCGTAAATGTTGCAAACCCGCGCCTGTTAATAAGTAAAATTACCTGTTGGCCTTTTGATAATGTTTCTTTAATTTCTGTCTGAAGCGGTATTGAAATAACATTTTTATATGCCCCGCGCCCGTATTCCTGCATATTTATGACAACAACGGGCGGAATTTTTGCATTATTATATCTGTGTTTAAGTTCAAACAGACCGTTTGAATTAACCGCCCTGTAATAAGAAGAAATATCAGGTGTAGCAGAACCCAATAACAGAGGACATTTATGGAATTCTGCAAGTTTTCTTGCAACAACCCGTGCATCATATCTTGGAGCAGGCGTGGTTTGTTTATAAGCCCCCTCGTGTTCCTCATCAATAATAATTAAGCCTATATTTTGGAGCGGGGCAAAAACTGCAGAACGAGCTCCTGCAAGAATTTTTATTTCATCTTTATAAAGTTTCTGCCAGACATCGTATCTTTCACCGTCTGAGATACTGCTGTGCCAGATTGCAACATCTTTTGTTCCGAATTTCTTAGCAAGGCGCTTTGTTAATTGCGACGCAAGTGCAATCTCGGGCGCAAGGAAAAGAACATTTTTCCCCCCTTTTATTGTATCGTCGATAAGCTTGAAATATACTTCAGTTTTTCCGGACGCGGTAACGCCATGCAAAAGGATTTCAGAAGACAGGAAGGCAGGAAGTCCGGAAGGCAGGCTATTATCTGTTTGCTCTGCAAACGAAGTAAGCTTGCCCTCTTGCTCTCTTGCCCTCTGAACTTCTATAACATTTTTTATCCCTTCATAAACTTTTTTCTGGTCGCCTGACAGTTCAAAAAGAGGTTCGAGCTCAGTTATATGTAAAATATCAAGCGGGTTTCTGTATAATTCTTCCTGAATAAGCTTTATACAACCTGCTTGTTCAAGTTTTCTTATTGTAGCGCGTGTTGTTTTTGCGTATTTTTCAAACAAAATAAGAGGCATTTTGCCTGATTTTTTCAGTAATTCAAGAACTTCAATCTGGCGTTTTGTCGCCCCGTCAAATTTTACAAATTCCACAAGCTGTTCTGTTTTTGATGCTTTTTCAATAAGTTTCATCGGGATTGCGGCATTCAAAACAGTTACCAAATCACAGCAATAGTAATTTGCCACCCATTCAAGAAGCTTTAAATAATCTATTGAAAAAAGCGGGGTTTCATCAAGAATTTTACTGATTTTTTTAACCTTAAAATCCCCCGGCAGGTAATCGGAAAATCCGACACAAAAAGCATTAATCAGCCCCTGTCTGCCAAAAGGGACAAGCAGAGCCTGTCCGATTTTGATTTTGTCTTTCATATCATCGGGGATTAAATAGCTGAATGTCTTAACCCCGAGACCTTTGATATTAACAAGTGCTGATGCGTATTTGCTCAAACTTTCTCCTTTAAAGTAAACCGGTTAGCCTGATGAAAGAGTAGGTAAAGCCTACTCTTCTGACATAAACTCTTTGCGTGCTTCCTGAATTGCTTCTTCCAATAAATCAAGCTGGTCAGGTGTAAAGGTTACCCCCTTTTTAGTCGGAAGCCATGTAGCACCGTCATCAGTTGTGTAAAATATTCTCATATTTAAATAACTTTTGCCTTTATATTCGCTTATAGAAATCTGTAATTGTTCAGTGTCGCTTCTTTCAATAGCCGCTAAAAGTTTTGCATCTGCCATAATTTTTCTCTCCTTATTAAATAATTCCATTTTAATCTTAGCACAGAAAATTTTTTTTATGATAGAGTTAAGTAAAAAATAAGGAGAAAAATTTATGATAAAAGTTGCGGTATGCGGTGCTTTAGGGAAAATGGGAAAAGAAGTTGTTCAGGCTGTCACGGATTGCCCTGATACGGAGCTTATTGCCAAAATTGACATAGCAGGTGCAGAATTTAAAACAATAGAAGAAGCCCATAAAGCATGTGAAATTGATGTTTTAATTGACTTTACACAGCCAAAATCCATTTTTGAAAATGCAAAATACTGCCTTAATAACGGAATAAAAATTGTAATCGGTACAACCGGTTTGTCAGATGAGCAGATTGAAGAATTAAAAACATTGTCAAAAGAAAAAAATACAGGCTGTCTGATTGCGCCGAATTTTTCTACAGGTGCTGTATTAATGATGATGTTTGCACGTCAGGCCGCAAAATACTTTGATAATGCCGAAATTATTGAACTTCACCATAACCAGAAAAAAGATGCCCCCTCGGGTACTTCAATCAAAACTGCCGCTATGATGGCAGAAGTTAAAGATAATTTAGCAAAAGGAAACTGTCCTGAAACTGAAACTATTGAAGGCGCCAGAGGCGGAACTTCTTATTCAAATATTCATATTCATTCTGTTAGAATGCCCGGTTATATAGCTTCACAGGAAGTAATCTTCGGTTCGTCAGGACAGATTATGACAATCCGCCATGATTCAATGGACAGAAAATGTTATATGCAGGGCGTTTTATTAGCTGTTAAACATGTTTATGAAAATAACGACTTTGTTTACGGGCTTGACAACATAATGTAAATTGTAAATAATAAATAAAAAAGGAGTTATAACTATGGTTGAAAATAGAAAGCTGAGAGGTGCCCCCCCCCCCGCAAAACTCGCGTACGAGAAGGGGTTTCACATTAGCAGAAGTTTTAATAACTCTCGGAATTATCGGGATTGTTGCAGCTTTAACACTGCCGTCTGTCATTAATAAAGCACAGGACAGACAATTCAGGGCAATGTTTAAAAAGCAGTATTCAGCTGTTGCACAGGCAATTCAAATGGTCTATGCAAAATATGATATCTCTCTTACACCGAAGTCTAATGGTTGGGAAAAAATGCCGCAGTATGTTTGTGCAATAGGTAAAGAACTAAAATCAATAGGATCAGGTGTTAAATGTGAAGGACTCGCTGATGATGACACCATAGATTCTATGCCGAAAAATACTAAAGTACACTGGCATAACAATGATGAATGGTTTGATAAAACAGGAAAATCATTAATATCAAATTCTGGATATAGACTTTTAACATTTTTATTACCTGACGGAGCAATGATAAATTTTAACTGTGCAAACGAAATTTTTATAGACGTAAACGGTTATAAAGGGCCAAATACTGTCGGTCGTGATATTTTTTATTTTTTGATAAAAGACAATCAAGCCATGCCTGTTTTTTGGACATCGGAAAACGGAAACAATGCAAACGGATGTAGTTGTCCCTCCTGTACCAGAATTACTCCGAATAATTATAAAGAAGATTGTGAAACAGGCTCAGGCTGGGGTTGCTCGCCTTTGTATATTATGGAATAGAATAACAAAAGAGTTAAATTTCTTCATATAACCTTAACCTATCGCTTTATTTGTGTTTATAATCATATACACAGCGGAGGATAAATGAGAAAACCAAACATTGCTATTTTAGGCGCCACAGGTGTTGTAGGAAGAGAAATTACAAAAATAGTCAGCGAATTAAAGGTTGAATTTAATGAGATTAAATTCCTTTCAAGTGCAAAATCAGCCGGCACAAAACTTGAATTTCAGGGGAAAATATATACAGTTGAAGAAGCAAATCCTGAAAGTTTTGACGGGGTTAATATAGTTCTTGCCTCAGCAGGCGCCTCAACTTCAAAGCTGTTTGCGCAGGAAATTATTAAACGCGGCGGAGTTCTGGTTGACAATTCCTCTGCCTTTAGAATGGAGCCTGATGTTCCATTAGTTATTGCTTATGTTAATGATGAGGATTTAAAACGGCACAAAGGTATTGTTGCAAACCCTAATTGCTCAACATCTCAATTAATGCTTGTATTAAAACCGTTAATTGACAAAAATCCGATGAAAAGGTTGATTGTTTCAACATATCAAGCAGTTTCTGGCGCAGGTTTAGCTGCAATTAATGAACTTACGGAAAATACAAAAGCGCGCCTCGCAGGTGAAAATTTTGAAAACAAATGTTTCAAAAAACCTATTGCATTTAACGTAATTCCGCAAATTGATGTTTTCACAGAAAATGGGTACACAAAAGAGGAGATGAAAGTTGTAAATGAAACAAAGAAAATTCTTCATCTCCCCGTTGATTTACCTATTTCCTGTACTGCTGCAAGAGTTCCCGTTTATAATGGACATTCAGAGGCGGTTGATATAGAATTTGAAAATGAAATTACCCCTGATGAAGTGCGTGAGATATTAAAAAATTCATTCGGAGTAAAAGTTATTGATAATCCGGATAACTTTGAGTATCCGACAACGTATGATGCGTCAGGGGTAGACCCTGTGTTTGTCGGACGTATCAGAAAAAATCTTGCTTTTAAAAACGGAATTTCACTCTGGTGCGTTGCAGATAACCTTAGAATAGGCGCTGCTTTAAATACTGTCAGAATTTGTCAAAAATTGACCGAAATGAATTTGTATTAAATTATTAAGAAATATAAATTTCAATTTAGACTTAAAAGCAATTTTATAAAATTAATTGTTTTTATAATTATGAGAATAAATTTTGGGGGGAAAATGCAATTATGGCAAAGTTAGAACAGAAGAAAAGTCAAGATGCTAAAATTAAGGAGTCTCTAAAGTTTGACAAAACAGAAAATGCAGATGTGGATATTCCAAGATTAACATCAGATTATCTTGACCAAACATTACAAATCGCATAAAAATAAACCCCGATAATTCGGGGTTTATTTATGCTTAACAAAAGGTAACCTTTAAAGAATTTTCCCGATGTTTCTGGTAAAATTAGCTTTATAAACTAAGGTTAACGGATATGTTGATAAAAAGGGAAGATATAAGAGCTTTAGTTGATAAAATTCATAAATCAGGTAAAACCGTAGTATGTACAAACGGGTGTTTTGACATACTTCATGTAGGTCATGTAAGATATCTTAAAAAAACTAAATCATTCGGGGATTATTCAATAGTTTTATTAAATTCGGATAAATCAGTAAAAAGTATAAAAGGACCGTCACGCCCAATCAACAATGAAAATGACAGAGCAGAAATATTAAGCGCTTTGAGATTTGTTGATTATGTGGTATTATTTGATGAAGACAGTCCCGGAGCTCTTTTAGATGAAATTAAACCTGATGTTTATACAAAAGGGGCTGATTACAATATGGAAACTCTGCCTGAGGCTGATATTATGAAAAAAAACGGTACAAGAGTTGAATTTATAGAATTTGTCAAAGGTAAATCCACTACAAAAACTATTGAAAAAATGCAGAATAATGTTTAAAAGGAGACAGGGTTATGAGTGCTTATGTATATATATTATTTAACAAACCTTACGGGGAATTATCAATAGGCGTAACCTCAAATCTTTTACTACACATGCATGAACTAAAAAATCAAATAAGTAAAATAAATGAAAAAGAATTTTTAACAAATAAACTTGCATATTATGAAAAATATAAGGAACTTGAAGATGCTATTATAAGAAAAAAATTACTTGAGGATATGACAAAAGAAGATTTAATATCACTAATTAATTCTGATAACCCAAATTGGGAAGATATGCATGATAAAATTTTAAAAATCTGGGATGACTCATTAAAATCAAATAACATAGATCAGACAACATAGATTAAAATTATTTAATACGAAGGAGAAGATATATGAAAACCTTTACATTAGAAGAAATTACGCAACTTACAGGCGGCATGCTGACAAAAGTTCAGGACGTAAAAATTACTCAAATTGCTCCGCCATTGCTTTCTGATGAAAATACCCTTGCACTTGCGCTCGGGGAAGAAGAAATTGCAAATCTTGCAAAATCAAAAGCTAAAGCAGCACTTGTTCCTTTAGGGGTTCAAATTGACGGACTTACAACAATTGAGGTTGAAAGACCAAGACTTGCTATGATGAAACTTCTTAATATGTTCTATACTGCTCCTGAAGTAAATAAAGGGGTTCATCCTACAGCTGTTGTACACGAAACTGCTAAATTAGGCGAAAATGTCCAAATCGGACCGAATGTTGTAATATCACATGACACCGTAATCGGTGATAATACAAAAATTCTTGCAAATTCTTATATCGGCGGCGGAGCTGTGATTGGCAAAAATTGCTTCTTCCACCCCGGTGTTAATATCGGAGACAGAGTAAAAGTCGGAAATGATGTTATTCTTCATCACGGCGTTTCTCTCGGCGCTGACGGTTTCAGTTTTGTAACAGAAAATCCCGATAACATTGAGCAGGCCAGAAAAGAAGGAGAAATTAAAGAAGCTTCTACAAAACAGGTTATTTTCAAAATCCCTTCAATCGGCTCGGTTGAAATAGGCAACAATGTTGAAATCGGAGCAAATACAACAATTGACAGAGGTACAATTGAAAATACAACAATCGGTGATGACACAAAAATTGACGATCTTGTTATGATAGGTCATAATTGTAAAGTCGGAAAGGGATGTTTCATTGTGTCACAGGTCGGGATTGCCGGCAGCTGCGTAATCGGCGACAGAGTTACAATTGCAGGTCAAGCAGGTCTGGCTGACCATATAGAAATCGGTTCGGATACAATCATTACGGCAAAAGCAGGGGTTACAAAATCCTTCCCTGAAAAATCAATTGTAGTAGGTATACCTGCTATGCCGAGAAAAGATTTCATAAAACAACTAAAAACTATGAAAGATGCTCAGGAAATCTTTGCAAAATTCAGAAAATACGAACCGCTTTTGAAAGAATTTGAGGACAACATCAATCATGACCACAATTCTTAAGGAAATATCAATATCCGGTAACGGTCTGATGAAAAATAAACCTTGTACTGTTAATTTTTTCCCTTCCAAAACAGGGAAAATACGGTACTTTGTAAATGGCGGAGAGGCGTTTGAGGCATCTGTTGATAATGTGTTATCCACAGACCATTGCGTTGTTTTAGGAAATAAAAAATCAAAAGCAATGCTCACCGAACATTTAACTGCGGCTCTGGCTTTTTGCGGAATTGACAGTATTGATATCTGTATGGACGAAATGGAAGTCCCTGCACTTGACGGAAGTTCCAAAAAATGGGTTGAGCTTTTTGAAAAAGCAGGAATTGAAAAACATTTGTTTGAAAAACCTAAATATTATACGGTATCAGAGCCCGTTTATTACCTGAACGGAAAAACAAGCCTTGTCATCTTACCTGATAAAGAATTGTATATTTCTTACGCGGTAAATTATGATCATCCCGACCTGACCAGACGCTGGGTTGCTTATAATCCTAAAAACAAGCAGGAAATTATTGAGGCAAGAACCTTCGGCTTCTATAAAGATTTAAGAAAATTTCAGATGCTCGGTTTTGCTCAGGGAGTAAATATAGAAAATACATTAGGGCTTCAGGATAAAGGTTACACATCTGAGCTTCGTTCTGAAAATGAACCTATAAAACATAAAATTTTAGATTTAATCGGAGATTTATACCTTACCGGTGTAAACCCTCTGAATTTGAAATGCCAGATTTTAGTAAAAGAGGCAGGTCATGCAGTTCACTTAAAAACTGCGAAAATTTTAAAAGATAAATTAATAGAATGTAAATAAGGAGAGAAAAATGACAGAAGAAACTAAAACAGAAGTATTAAGCTTTGACATCATGGATATTATGAAAATGATTCCTCACAGATATCCGTTTTTATTGGTAGACAGAATTACTGAATGTATCCCCGGGAAAAGTGCAAAAGGGTACAAAAATTTAACAATGAATGAAGAATTTTTCCAGGGTCACTTCCCAAACAACCCGATTATGCCCGGTGTATTACAATTAGAAGCTATGGCACAGTGCTCGGCTCCTATCTTGATGACAATGCCGGAATTTAAAGGGAAATTGACGTTATATGCTGGAGTTGACGGTGTAAGATTTAAAAATATCGTAAGACCCGGTGACAAATTTGAAATGGAAGTAGAACTTACAAAAGTTAAAGGCCCTGTATGTAAAGCTCACGGTGTCGGCAAAGTTGACGGCAAAGTATGTGTAGAAGCAGATATGACTTTTGCTTTAAAATAAGTTTACGCTAATTGTTATATAAAAAAGTAAATCGAATGTTACGATTTACTTTTTTATTGTCAAAAAAATTTTTTAGAAGATTTATATAGTTCGGAGATCAAAAAATGAGAATAAATAGTTTACAAAATTATAACATTACACCTAAATTAAATACTTATAAATATACATCCCAACAAATCAAAAAAGAGCAAAGCCAGGCATTGCCAAATACGCAACTCCCGACTACCGCACAGTATTTGGCTTTTACGGGCGGCTACAGCCTTAATCTGAGAGAAACAGTTGCCCATCTAGACAAACTTGCCGAAAAAAATTCATCTCTATACCCGCCGAACATAAGAGAGTGGGTTGGAATGATTTTGGAAGAAGGCAATAAATCAAAAGAAACTCTGATAAGTGTTCACAAAAAATATTTTGCCGGTCTGAAAGAATGTTTTAGTTTAAATGAAATAAAAAAAAGATTTCCTGAATTTAATAATACGATTTCATCAGAAGAAGTAAAGGCAAGTGCCGGTTCAATCATTGACAAATTCCGTAAAGGTCAACTTGAATATTTTGACAATAATGAAGATTTAACGGTTCAATTAATAAAATTATACTGGGGTGAAGGTTTTTCAACAAACGATCTCAAAAGATACGCAGACGGTCTTGCTTTATACCATGCAATGAAAAAACTCAATATCCCGTCTGTAAGCAGAGATTACGGACATATTTTAAAGATTTCGGATCCTCAATATAATGAACGTTTAACACGTGAGATGACAGAAAAACGTCTTGCAACACTTGATAGAAAGGCTCAATTAGAACAGCATGAACCCGTATATATTAGACGCGGGCCTCTGTCTGAAGAACACAAAGGGCGAATATCCGAAGGTTTAAAAAAATATTATCAGGAAAATCCTGAAAGAATTTATGAAATGTCTGAACGGCAGAAAGAGTTTTACAGACAAAGCCCCGAAAAATCAGAGGAATTGACACGTGTATTAAAAAAAGCATGGAGTGTTTTCGGTGCAGACAGAATAAAAAATGCGTTATCAAAATTTTTAAAAGGCCAAAATGTTAAAACATTCAATCCTGAAACATCTCCTGAAAATTTAACCGGAGAACAATCAAATGCAATGAAAGCATTCTGGGAGTTAAATGATTGGGCAAGAAAATCTTTTTCAAAAAATATGAAATATGCATGGAAAAAAGTGAAAGAAGAAAATGAAACATTTTTCACTTTAAAATCAACCCCTACACAATTAACAAGATTTATTGAGCAAAAAGCCGGCCTGAAATCCGGAACTTTAAATAATGATACTATATTTAATCCATATACATTGACGAGTTCAATAGACGAAACTGCTAATGAAATATGTACAAAATATACAGATATTAAAGGTATAAATAATGTAATGGCAGACACATACCAGATTGCGGTAGTTAATATTGCCGGAACTTTAAAAGATTATAAACCTCAAAAGAAAAATAAAGCTTTTGATGAACTATTAGCTCTTGCAGCATATACAGTTAAAAATAATATTGCAAAAGACGGGAAAAGTTACAAAGTTCAATATACAGAAGAGGCACAGCAAGATTTTATAGCTTTAGCAGCTTATGCTGCCCAGAGTAAGTGTGAAGAACTTGTAAATGTAGTAAATAAAGCTCTTGATGATGCATTTGAACTTGCAAGCAGTGTTCATCCTGATTTCATATTAAAATAATATAAAAATTTTGTGACCAACGCGGATTTGTACTATAATTAAATTTATGGTAAAAGTGAGGGGAAACGGGGACGAATATTTGTAAGCGACTGCCCAAACCACAAAAAATCCAACAAAAATCGACGAAGAGGGCAAAAAAGCGGAGGCAAAGCCTCAGACAAAATAATAACAAGTAACACAAAAATCGACAAAGAGAGCAAAAAAGCGGAGGCAAAGCCTCGGACAAAATAATAACAAGTAACACAAAAATCGACAAAGAGGGCAAAAAAGCGGAGGCAAAGCCTCGGGCAAAATAATAACAAGTAACACAAAAATCGACAAAGAGGGCAAAAAAGCGGAGGCAAAGCCTCGGACAAAATAATAACAAGTAACACAAAAATCGACAAAGAGGGCAAAAAAGCGGAGGCAAAGCCTCGGGCAAAATAATAACAAGTAACACAAAAATCGACAAAGAGGGCAAAAAAGCGGAGGCAAAGCCTCGGACAAAATAATAACAAGTAACACAAAAATCGACAAAGAGGGCAAAAAAATGATAGACAAAACCGCAATTATTCATCCGTCAGCAAAAATCGCAGACGATGCAATTATAGGACCTTATGTAGTTATAGGTGAAAACGTTACAATCGGGCACAGAACAAGAGTAATTTCAAATGCACATATTGAGTTTGCAGAAATAGGTGATGATTGCACAATTTCGCCGTTTGCAACAATAGGCTCCGAACCTCAGGACTTGGGGTATAAAGGAGAACCGACAAAAGTTGTTATAGGCGACGGAACTATTATAAAAGAAAACGTAACTGTCCATAGAGGTGCTGCCTGCGGTGATTTTACAACAAGAATAGGCAACAAATGCCTATTAATGGTTGGTTCACATATTGCTCATAACTGTGTTTTAGAAGATCAGGTTATTTTAGCTAACCTTGTAACTCTAGGCGGCCATGTTCATGTCGGTTTTGGCGCATTTGTAGGCGGGATGAGCGTATTCCATCAGAACATAAGAATAGGCGATATGGCAATCATCAGCGGATTTTCAGCTTCCCGTCAAGATATCCTGCCTTATTCAAAAGGCGAAGGCAGACCGCCTGTTCCGCGCGGCCTAAATGTTATTGCGATGAAACGCCGCGGAGTTCCTCAAGATATAAGAACTCATGTAAACGAAGCTTTTAAACTATTGATTTCTGATGAGTATAATACATCTCAGGCAATTGAAAAAATTAAAGCTGAAATTCCGATGAATGAATATATTGAAAAAATGATTGATTTTATTCATACATCAAAACGCGGTGTTCTTCTAAAAACTCACAAATCAGGTCACGAATCTTTAGAAGAAGCGTAGCCGCTTCACCCATGACAACTCACGGCTATGCATAAGCCGCTTTTACCGGTATCTAATATTTTATAATATTTTCATAATACCGCTTTATTCTGGCAACGCACGCGAGGATGTCATCCTGAACTTGTTTCAGGTTCTTGAGGGTTGTCCCTCGCATCTGTTTTGCTTGATATATAATATAAAAATTTATTTATAGGAGTGAACCATGCAAAAAACAATCTGGGATAAATATGCTCAAGTTCTGGTTGATTATTCAACAGATGTCCAAAAAGGCGACCTTGTTCAAATAAGGGCGACAAGTATTTATGCAAAAGATCTTGTTAAGGCTGTTTACAAAAGAGTTCTTGAAAAAGGTGCGCACCCGATTTTAAGAACATCTTTTGAAGATATGTCTGATATCTTTATTAAACTTGCATCTGATGAACAGCTTGATTACATCGACCCAATTATTAAGCTTGAATACGAAACCATAGACAAATTTATTTCAATCGGCGCCCCGATGAATACAAAAAATATGGCGCGTGCCGATATGAAAAAACTTGCAAGACGCTCAAAAGCATCTCAAGGACTGTCAAAACTTCTTATGGACAGATCAGCTAAAGGAGAAGCAAAATGGGTTGTAGCAGATGTTCCTACTCATGCGCTTGCACAGGAAGCAAAAATGTCGTTTGATGAATATTCGGAATTTTTGTTTAATTCCTGCTATTTGAATTTGGACAATCCTGTTACTAAACTTAAAGAACTTGATGAAAAACAGACAAAATGGGCAAATTACCTTAACGGGGTTAAAAATTTGCACATTGTAGGCGAAAAGACAGATATAACCTTCAATGTTGAAGGCAGAAAGTGGATAAGCTGTTCGGGATTAAATAACTATCCAGACGGTGAAGTTTTCACCTCACCGGTGGAAGACGGAATTAACGGGGAAATATATTTTGATTTTCCGCAAAATTACCGCGGAAATTGCGCAACCGGAATTCATCTTTGGATTGAAAACGGTCAGATTGTAAAATTTGATGCGGATACCGGACGTGATTTTCTTGAAGCAATGCTCAACACTGATGAAGGTTCAAGAGGTATCGGAGAAATAGCTATCGGTACTAATGATGAAATTCAGGAAGTTACCGGTAATATTCTGTTTGATGAAAAAATCGGCGGCGCAATTCACATGGCAGTCGGTGCTTCTTATCCCGAAACAGGCGGGAAAAATGTGTCAGGGGTTCACTGGGACATGATTAAAAATATGAAGCCGTCTGATAACAATGCAGGCGGGAAAATCTATGCTGATGACAAGCTTATTTATGAAAACGGAAAATTCCTGATATGATAGTTAGAAATTTTATAGAAAATGATATTGAGGAAGCTTCAAAAATTGTCCACCTTGTCTGGGGTGATTTGTATGCTAAAGAAAGCATTGAACTCCAAACACTGATATATAATTTTACGCTTAATTATTATCATCTGAACAATACATTTTCTTTTGCACTTGATGATAACGGGTTGAAAGGTCTTGTATTTGCAGGATATAAAACTGACAAAAACCAGAGCATTGAAAATTTTAATGCCCGTATCGAAACTTTGCCGCAGGATGATAAAATTACCGCACTCAATTTTCTTGATTATGTTGAAAATACTGGTAAGGAAGTTAAATCTGTGATGAATGACAACGATTTGATGATGGGGCTTTTTATCAGCACACAAAAAGGCGGCGGCAGAATGCTTCTGTCAAAATTGGCTGACACAGCAAAAGAAAGAGATATAAAAAATATCTATCTCTGGACTGATACAGTCTGCGACTTTGAATACTATCAAAAAAATAAATTCACGCTTGTTAAAGAATTTGAATGTAATGTGAATAACAACAACATTAATACACTAATTTTTAAAAAAGAAGTATTTTAATAATAGATTAATAATATTTCCGCTATATAAATGATTTAATTTTTGTGTTTACTGCTAATATATGATTGAGTGTAAGCCCTGATTATCATATCCATACTTCTGCGGCACAAACTATAAATTTGTAAAACCTATAGAAGAAGGGAGGTGGTAAAAAGTGGATTTCAGTGTAACTGAAAAAGCGCTAGTAATCATTCTACTGATAATACTAGCACTTAAACTACTTTAGAGGGCTTTTAAAGGGGCAAGCGGCAACTTGTCCCGCCCTTATTTTATATTATAACTTATGTTTATACAAAATTCAAGTGCATTTTAATTTTCGTCAGGCACATACCTGAACAGGTCATTCGGGGTGCAGTCCAATGCAAAGCAGAGTTTGTTCAAATTATCAAAAGTTATACTTTTAGTTTTCTTTTTATAAATCCTATTTAAAACATGTCTGTCCATTTTTGTCAATTTGGTAATATCACGTTTTTCAACATCTTTTTCTAACATGTATTCTGCTAACATATTTTTTATCATACTAATATAATAATCATTTGGTAAGTACAATTTCCAATTGGTATTATTTATAACCATTCGGGCTATTTACATACCGAATTAGTTAATGTATATTAACATAGGAGGTAGGAAATGAATATTGAAAAAGATAAATTAAAAACTGTTGGAACTATTGAGAGTGCAGCTGTTGAGCTTAAAAGTTTACTTGATATCGCACAAAAATTTACCGAGGATAAAGCTGAAAATGAAGAACTGAAAGAAATTGATTTTTGCCTTTCTAAAATGGAAGAACATGTTAGTAAATTGAATAAATTATTTTACGAAGGACAAATTGAAAAGCTTCTTAATTCCTAAAGATATTATAGTATCAATTTGAAACTCAATGTTTCAATAATCGTTTGGATATTCATGTTCAAACGATTTTCTTTTTTAGCAGTTTCAACAGCTTTTATGTCAGAAATCAATTTTACCTTCAACGGTAAATTGTCAAGATTAGATTTTAAAAGAGCCTCAATATAATTTTGCATTTGAGTAAATACAATTTCAGGTTCATTTTCTCTTGCAAGCTCCAGAATTTTTTCGTTAAAATCGAGAACTTCTCCGCGCTCAAGTTCCAGATATCCGTCCATTGCATCTTTTACAAGTGAATAATCTCTATCCTCATCTTTCATAGACGGGACATAAAAACACTGGGCGCGTGACACAACAGTCGTAATCACATCGGACTTATCCTTTGTCAAAAAGAAAAATGTTGTATTGGAAGGCGGTTCTTCAAAGGTTTTTAACAGAGCATTTGCCGCATCCGCCTGAAAATTGAGCTGATTAAGTCCCTGAATGTTTCCTTCTTTATCCCTGTCGCAAAAAATTAAAACTCTGTGATAGTCTGATGTGACAAGGAGATCATTTTTAATCATTCTGGCTTGATCAATTGATATAACTGTTTTTGATGTATCGTCAGATGGCTTGTTGTCAACTTTAGAAATAGTCAAAACCGCAGGATGATTGTTTTCTCTAATCCATTTACAATTCAGGCACCGGCAGGTTTCCGTACGGTCGCCGGTACAATTGAGCAGTCTTGCAATTTCAAGCGCCAAATCATACTGAGCCTGAATATCAGAGCCGTAAAACAAAATGCAATGTGCTATTTGTCTGTTTTGCGAAGATATACCGTTATTAAAATACTTCATTAAAAATGGATATTGTTCTTTTAAATTCATTTGTTTATCCTTATTTTAGATGGTAAGAAGTTCAACAAGCAAGAAGGCGGCTTTTACAAAAGTCTTTTGGTGCGAAGCACCGATAACGGCCTGACATCCTGACCTCTTACCTTCTTAGCTTCTAAATAGTGCATTTTCCACCTCTTTTTCAACATCAAGCGCAAGTCCTGATTTAATCCTGTATTCTGCCTCGGTTAAATTTTCTTTTAGTTTAACCAAATCCCTCAAATTATTTTTTTTGAGTTTTTGCAAGGTTAATTTGACAACATATTCATGCATTCCTGTTAATCTTGCAAGCTCTATCGGAGATGCTGATTGCCCTTTTGCTTTAAGAATTATCCAGCGTCTGAGCATAGTCTGTAAAGTTGACAAAATTTCAAGAGGGTATCTTGTATCAAGCAGTTTTCTGTATTCCAGAAGCGCTCTGTCCTTTTCGTTCTCCATCAAAAAATCCGAAAACGCAAACAAATCCTCATTTGAAATACAAATTTCTTTTACCATATCTTTTGTAACGGTATCTTTTGGATAAGCAAAAAGTTTAAGTTTATCAAGTTCTCCGTCAATCTGCCGCAGGTTGTTACCGATTTGTGAAATTATTGCGGTCAAAGCGTCTTTGTCAAACTTTATTCCTTTTGATTTACCCTGTTTTATAATCCAGTTTTCAAGTTCGGCCGTTTTGTACGTCGGAATTACATTACATTCAAGCGCATTATATTTTTTCAGAAGTTTGAAGAATTTTTTACGGCTGTCCAGTTTTTTACCTTCACCTCTTGGGAGTGCAGCAACAAAAACTATATCAAGATTGTCGTTATTATTTTCAAGCGCCGACTCAATTTCTTTAATCTCTTTGTCATCAAAAGTTTTGGAAAAATAATCAAGACAGTTTATTACAATAAGCATTTTTCCAAACATCATCGGCTGTGAGCGTAATATTGAAATCAGGTCTGGGAATTTCGGATTATCGTAAGTTTTGAAAGACATTTCAAGAAAATTTTTATCGAGTCCTTTTTTCAGTTTCCCGATTTCCTGTTCAATATTAAAATCTTCTTCACCGTAGAAAAAATAAATCATTTTAGTTTAGTGAAGTGTAAAGGGGTAAGGTTCTTCACACTTCACTATTCACTCCTTTTAGCTTTCAATAAGTAAGCTTGCGCCGATAACACCTGCAGTATTGCCCAGTTGTGCCGGAACAACTTCAACAGCAGAACCCGCAACTTTCATTGCACGCTTGTACAAAGTTTCTCTCAGAGGTGCTAAAAGCAAATCACCGGCATCCGCAACACCGCCGCCTACAATAATTCTTTCAGGGTTCAAAAGATTCACAACACTTGCCATACCTATTCCTATGTATTCACCCATTATTGTAAAAATTCTTTGAGCAACAGGATCCCCTGCTTTTGCTGCTTCGCAGACTATATAAGGAGTAATCACACCGCCTTCAGCCATTTCACGAAATTTTGCGGATTTTCCGCCTCTGATGTAGTCGTTAGCCATAGCAACAATAGAAGGCCCGGAGGCAAAAGCCTCCATACATCCGGTATCGCCGCAGCCGCATATCGGGCCGTCCTTCATTTGCAGCTTAATATGACCGATTTCACCTGCCGCATTAGAGGCTCCGCGCACAAGCTTTCCGTTTACAATCAAGCCAGAACCGATACCTGTACCGACAGTAATACAGATTAAATTTTCGCAGCCCTTACCTGCACCGTAATTAAGTTCACCGAGTGCAGCACATCTTACGTCATTATCAACGCGCGTCGAAATATGAAATTCATCTTCAATAAGTGTTGCGATAGGAACTTCAACCCATCCCGGAATATTCGGGGCATTTCTTACAATTCCCGCTTTATAGTCAACCTGTCCGGGGAAACCGAAGCCTATTCCTTCTATATCTTTTGTTGTTAATTTTGTTTCTTTTAATAAATCATAAATTGCCTGTTTAATATTGTTAACAGTATATTCATACCCCATTTCCGCACGTGTCGGAACTGAATTTGAATACTTAATTTCACCTTTGTCATTAACAAGTGCAATCTTAACGTTAGTACCGCCTACATCTATACCAATTCTATTCTTTACCATTTGTTTTCTCCCTTTTTTCCGGCTGTAAATATTATATTACAAAAATATATTTTTTATTGTAAAATATTATTGTAAACAGTAGTACTAAAGAAAAGGAAGAGAAATATGGAAAAACTTTCACCATTGCAAATTGAAAGATTAAAGTATCAGCCAAAACTTCCGTCAAGTCTTGCTAACGGAATTAATAACCTTGAAATGGCTGAAGGTTCTGCTACTCAATCAGTAAGAGATCAGGAACAAATTCAAAAATTATTCAAAAATACATACGGCAAACCGGTTGTAACTTTTGAAAGCGGTACATCTTCACACAATTCACCCGTAAGAAATGTAGGTGTAATTTTGTCAGGCGGTCAGGCTCCAGGCGGGCATAATGTTATTGCAGGTTTGTACGATGCCTTGAAACAGGCTAATCCTGAAAACAAATTATACGGTTTCTTAGGCGGCCCGTCAGGTATTATTGACGGAAAATATGTTGAATTTGACGACAAATTCATTGATGCTTACAGAAACACAGGCGGATTTGATATTATCGGTTCAGGCAGAACAAAGCTTGAAACAGAAGAACAGTTCCAAAAATCATGGGAAGTCTGCAAAAAATTAAACATTTCAGCTGTTGTAATCATCGGCGGAGATGATTCAAACACAAACGCAGCACTTTTAGCTGAATGGTTTGTTAAAAATAACGCAGGCATTCAGGTTATCGGCTGTCCGAAAACTATTGACGGCGATTTGAAAAATGATCAGATTGAAATTTCTTTCGGATTTGACACTGCAACAAAAACTTATGCAGAATTGATCGGCAACATCCAACGCGATGCAAATTCAGCTAAAAAATACTGGCATTTTATCAAAATTATGGGAAGAAGTGCATCTCACGTTGCTCTTGAAGCAGCTTTGCAGACTCAGCCTAATATAACTTTGATTTCTGAAGAAGTTGAACAAAAGAAAATGTCTCTGGAAAGCATTATTAACTATATGTGCGATATTATAGTTAAACGTGCAAATATCGGTAAAAACTTTGGTATTGCAGTAATTCCTGAAGGTTTAATAGAATTTATTCCGGAAATGAAATCAATGATTTCAAATCTTAACGATATCATGGCATCTTTAGAAAACGATCCTGATTTTGTAAACGCTACAACAATCCGCGACAAATTCGACATTGTTGAAAACAGACTTGACCCTGCGAATGCAAAAGTTTACAATTCACTGCCTGCGCTTATCAAAGGGCAATTACTTGCAGACCGCGACCCGCACGGCAATGTTCAGGTATCAAAAATTGAAACTGAAAAACTGTTAATCGAAATGATTTCAACAAGATTGGATGAATTAAAATCTCAGGGAGATTATATCGGCAAATTCAATCCGCAGTCACACTTCTTCGGATATGAAGGCAGATGTGCATTCCCGTCAAACTTTGACGCTGATTACTGCTACTCATTAGGATTTAACGCATTTGCTCTAATCAATTTCGGATTGACAGGCTATTTATCATCTGTTAGAAACCTTACGGAATCTGCTGATAAATGGGTTGCAGGCGGTGTTCCTCTAACAATGATGATGAACATGGAAAAACGCCACGGGGAAATGAAACCTGTAATACAGAAAGCTCTTGTACAACTTGACGGGCCTGTATTCAAACAGCTTGAACAAAACAGAGAAGACTGGGCAATAAACGACAGATATCTGTTCCCGGGAGCGATTCAGTATTTTGGACCTTCGTGCGTATGCGATGTGACAACATGCACGCTTCAGCTTGAAAAATCAAAAGAACTCGCAAGTGTATAAAATTAATTTCCCTCCCTGACTGGGGAGGGAAATTTTTTATGGCATTCCCTGATGAGGGAAGGATGGGTAAAAACAGATTAAAATAGATTTATAAAAGAAGATACCCTCCCTTTATCCCTCCCTAATAAGGGAGAGAAATAGGGTAAGACCGCTCTTTTGTTGTCAGAGGATTATTCTCGAACACTTCCGTCAGGATTACGTTCAATAGTTCGTGTCCAATTGCCGTCAGCATCGTATTCATAATCATGGTACCAGCGAACACTTCCGTCAGAATTGCGGGAAATATATCGTGTCTTATTGCCGTCAGCATCGTATTCTGTATTAGTGTACAATTCAACACTTCCGTCAGGCTTGCGGTAAATATTTCGTGTCTCATTGCCGTCAGCATCGTATTCTGCATTAATGTACAATTTAACACTTCCGTCAGAATTGCGGTAAATCTCTCGTGTCGCATTGCCGTCAGCATCGTATTCTGCATTAATGTACAATTTAACACTTCCGTCAGAATTGCGCTCAATCCGTCGGATCTTATTACCAGAAGCATCGTATTCAAAGTCATTGTACCAGCGAACACTTCCGTCAGAATTACGGAAAATCTCTCGTGTCTTATTGCCGTCAGCATCATATTCGTTTGTTATAAAACCGTTCTCATCATAAGTAAAACTTGTACCATCAGGATTTTTAACTGTTTTTCCTGCGTTTGCCCGATTAGGTATTGTTTCATGAATACCAAGAGGTTTTATTGACAATGACAGGTTCATACCGGGCAAAGGCGGAGTCATATCATCTTCAGGCGGATTTGTGTCTGTTTCCGGAACAGAAACCTCCGGTGTTTCAGCAGAAGTTGTACCGTCTACAGGTTCAGCAGGCTCAGCCCTGCCGGCAGCAGGAGCCGATTCCGTCTCAGCCGCTGCAGGAGTTGGTACAGACGGAATATCCACTTTTGCTTCTATATCCTTCAAGCCGATTTGTGTGCCGTCCTTCAAGGTTACAGAAGGCGGGAGTTGAATTTCAGAAGGCATCAGAGCAGAAGATCTTTTTACTCCGGCACTGTCTTTCAACTGGTGAACTATCTCCATTATCTGCTTATGGTCTGTTATACCGTATTTTGCTTTTACTATATTATACCAGTTTTCACCCTGATTTACTTTATGCTTATATGCAACAGGATTGCCGTTCTCATCAACACTTACCCTGCTTATTATATTGCCGTCTTTATCTTTTTCAACTTTAACTCTTTGCGCAGCATCACCCTCGCCTGTTGTTGTAAATTCCGTTGTCACACCGTCTTTGCCGGATGTTTGAACTGTTTTTCCATCCTCACCCGATGAACCGGAGGCAATTTCTTCGCCGTCCTTTTTGGTTACAAATGATACAGGGTTGCCCTCAGCGTCAAGTGTTGTTTCTGTTACACTGCCGTCATCGTTATATGTGAATTGGACAACCTCGCTGACTCCGTCACCTTTATCTGTTACACGGGCTGCCACACGGTCGCCGTTATTCGGATCCAGAAACTCTGTTACAGCTCCTCTCCGTCTGTATCGTGCCGTAATTGATGTTCCGTCCTCGCTGAATTCAGACGTGATAACATCGTTGGTTTCCAAATCTTTTTCCAGCATATAAACAGGTTTGCCGGATGCATTATATTCCGTACGGCTCAATTTTTTATCAGTTACAACATCCTCTGTTGATGAACCGTCCTCATTAAAATTGAGCGTTCTTGTATAACCTTCGGCTTCGGTCTGCTCGGCAACAGGTCTGTGAGAACCGTCCGCTTCGTTTGAATAAACTATTCTTTTAATAACATTATTTTCATCAGGCTTGAATTCCAGTATTGTTTTGCCGTTACCATCCGTTACAGCCTTTGAAATTGAATCTTTATCCGCCTCAATGGTTTGCAAAAACTCAAATAAATCCCCGCGTTTTAAATCATGACCTTTTTCAAGCCCGAGGTTCTTAAAGAATTTTTTCGCCTCACGCTTGCTCATGTTACCATCTTTTGCAAACTCATTAATATCATCTTTGAGCGTCTGTAATTCGCCGCTGTCTAAAACATCATCTTTGTTTTTATCATATTTTGCAAACAAAGATTCTGAAAGCGCCCCACCCCCGACGTTCTTTAAATCCTGTTTCCTGATACCGTTAAAATTGTCAAAGTTAATTTTTTGGTTTTTACCAAATGATACTCCGTTTTTGTCAATTCCTGTCATTAAGAATTCTCCTTATTTTTCTACCTACAAACCCTGATTACGGAACAATAAACCAAAAACTTTAACAAATTAATTTGATAATTTACATTTTGTTACAAAATTTTTTCTCTTTACCTTACAATATAATATAATAGTATCATGAGGAAGTTTGATTTTTTCAGACAGTTCAGGGATGCTGTTTTAATTTTAAACAAAAAACAGGAAGTTGTTTATAGAAACCACACTTTCAAACGGTGGTTCAAAGATTTTACAAACCTGAAAAAACTTTCTCACAATACAGGATTTGACATCTGCCCGCTGGATTCCGAAAATATTGAAATTTATTCCCCCGTTTATCACGCAATAACTTCAAAAGAAAATTTCTTCGCACGAATTTCTTATCAGTCTGAGCTCAATAGAATTTTTTACTACGATTTGCAGGCAATAAAAAAAGGAAGTTATACAATAATATTTTTTACAGACGTCAGCGCACAGAATAAACTAAAAGATGTTTATAAAGAAAATGAAAAATTAAAAGAAAAGTACGAAAAACTCCTTGAAGAAAATGAAGATTTACAAAAAATTAAACAAAAAGCCCAGAGTCAGGCCATCCGGATTGCGCTCATAAACAAAGTTTCAAACAACATTAGAGAAAGTATTAATATATCTCAAATTCTTCAATCCGCTTTAAAAGAACTCTCAATAATGTTTGGTGCTTACAAAGCTTATTATGCAAAAGCTGACAGTTCAACATTTGTTATTGAGGAAGTTTACGGAGAGAAAAAAACAAAACATAATAAAAAAATTTCTTTTGATGAAAAAACAATGGAAACTATTGGCAGACGGGAGATTTCGGCCTGCAATTCTTTAATAGAATACGTCGGTGCCAAACCTTTTAAACAACCTGTTTTAAGAATAGTTATACCGGTTCATCATATGCAAAACCTTATGGGAGTCATAGTTTTACTGAGTTATCAAAAAAGAGAACTCTCAGAAGAAATTGAAATTCTCGAGGCTATTTCATCTCAATTATCAAACGCAATAACACGCGCAGAACTCTATCAAAAAAATATTCAAACCGTAAAAGAATTGCAAAATACTCTGAAAGAATTGAAGGAAACTCAAATCCAGCTTATAAACTCCGAAAAAATGGCCTCTTTAGGCCAGCTGGTTGCAGGTGTTGCACATGAAATTAACACACCAGTTGCCTCAATAAAATCAAATAACGCAATAGCCGCAAAACTTCTCGGCTCAATAGAAGACACCGAATTAAAAGAAATGCTCACGGAATTGAACAACATTGATAAAGAAGCCGTAAGCCGAATAAGTAATATTGTAACTTCACTGAAAAAATTTGTCCGCCTTGATGAAGCAGAACTTCAGGAAGCTGATATCAATAAAGAACTGGATTTAACTCTTGAGCTTATCAGACATGAAACAAAAAACAGAATAAAAATTATTAAAAATTACGGCGAAATCCCCGTCATTAGATGCTTTCCAAACATGCTCAATCAGGTCTTTACAAACATTTTAATCAATGCATGTCAGGCGATTGAAGGTGAAGGAACCATTACAATCACAACAGAATTTAAAGATAAAAATCTTATTGTAAAGATAAAAGACAGCGGATGCGGAATACCCGAAAAACAGCTCAACAAGATATTTTCAGCAGGATTTACAACAAAAGGAGCGGGTATCGGAACAGGACTCGGGCTTGCAATTTGTTCAAAGATTATTGAAAAGCATAACGGTAAAATTATTGTAAACAGCGAGGTTGGCAAGGGCAGCGAGTTTGTTATTACTATCTGTAGTGAGTAATAAATATTAAGAATTATTACAAACTTGATTAACTTATACTTGAAAGACACCTTTTATTAAAAAAACAAATACAGCGATTTTTTAAAATATTAATCCAACCCGAGCAATTATTTAAAAAATATGTTATATTATTATTATAAAGTGTTAGTTTTACCCTTAAAAAATTTTTAACCCGTAACTGCACTTATTGACAGTAAAAAGACAACCAACAAAATAATATGTTAACAAAAATTAATACAAGTAGGTAAAAAAGGCAATATTTTATTCGCAAAATTTTTTATAAATGCATAAGGTGTAGTAGAATTTAATATTGTGCGTCGGAGGAAAGTGAATGACAATTAGTGTGAACAGCAAGAAAAAACAAGTGAAAAAATCTTTTGAAGAATTATTAACTGATTTGAAAACAAGTAATTCTGAAAAAGTAAGATATAACGCTGCACGTGTTTTAGGCGAAATGGGCGATTCTAAAGCTGTTGAACCGCTTATTGATGTATTGAAACATGATAAAAACGGTTCGGTAAGACTTTATGCAGCCCGTGCTTTAGGTGAACTCGGCGATTCTAAAGCTACAATTCACTTAATTGAATCTTTGCGCGAAGACAGAAATGTTGATGTTCGAGTTCGTGCAGCCCGTGCTTTAGGACGTTTGGGCGGTGAAATCGTTGTTGAACCGTTGGTTGAAGCTTTGAATGATGAAAACCCGCAGGTTTGCATTACTGCAACTGATGCTTTAATTGAAATCGGAGATGTTGCAACTGATGCTTTAATCGCTTCATTGGACCATGAAAAGGTTAACGTAAGATGCGATGCAACAAGAGCATTAGGTGAAATCGGAAACAAAAAAGCTGTTGATAAGGTAATCAATATGTTGTATGACGAATGGGTTAACGTAAGAATTTATGCGGTAACTTCACTCGGCAAATTAAACGATACAAAAGCAGTTCCGGCATTGATTGATGTTATGAAAAACCGTAATGAAAACGAGCTTGTAAGAGCAGGTGCTGCTGCTGCACTCGGCGTACTTCGCGATCAGCGTGCATTGCTTCCGTTGAGAGAATTGATTATGGAAGCTGAAGAACTTGGTGAACTTGAAGATACAGCATTGAAATCCTTCAAGAAAATTATGGCAGCTAACTGGCAGTCAATCCCGGGTGCTACTGCACAGAAAAAACCTGCAAATACTTTTGCTTAATCTTTAATCTTTTCATAAATAAAACAAAAGGATAAAACCGGCCTTTAAATCAAGAGCCGGTTTTGTTTTTCACTCATATTACTACCTGCCCCTTCCCTCACTGACTAGGGAAGGATAAAGAAAATGACCCGATACCCATCCAAACCTTCCCTAAACAGGGAAGGCATAATATAATACCAATAACAAAATGCTTATTTGAAATAGTATTCAATTTCTGTATCAAGATCAAGTTTTTTAGCACCTGCGCGGAAAATTCTTGACTTCAAACCCATTTTAGCAAGCCTGTATTTTAAACTTACTGCCAGAACCCCAAGCCCGTATTTACATGAACGGACAAAATTTATCGAGGACGCTTCCTTGAAGTATTTTGTAGGACAGGAAACTTCTCCGATTTTAAAATTGTTATAAAACAAAAGAGCAATCATTTCATTATCAAAAATAAAATCATCATCACATTCATCAAGCGGCAATGTTTCAAGCACCTCTTTTGTAAAACCCCTGAAGCCAGTATGGTATTCCGTTAAATTTTCGCCCGTAAAAAGATTTTCAAACCAGGTTAAAAACTTATTTGCAACGAATTTGTAAAGCGGCATACCGCCTTTTAATGCGGAGTTACCTAACATTCTTGAAGCCAGAACCGCATCATACTGCCCGAAAGCCATCATACAAACAATAGCAGGAATAAGTTTCGGAGTATATTGATAGTCCGGATGAAGCATAACAACGATATCAGCTCCGGCTTTTAATGCCGCTTTATAGCATGATTTCTGGTTCCCGCCGTATCCTTTATTTTCTTTGTGCACGATAGTTGTAATATTTAATTCTTTAGAAACAAGTTTTGTATTGTCCTGCGAATTGTCATCAACAAGAATTACTTCATCAACAAACGGCTTATAAATTTCCTCATAAGTTTGTTTAAGCGTTTTTTCCGCATTATATGCAGGCATTATTATAACTACTTTTTTATCATTAATCATAACCTTATTATAAAACAAAAAAGGCGCTTAAAAAGCACCTTTTTTTCATTTTTTTATTTAATAAAAATATTTATCTATTCTTCAACAGCTTCAACGGTTTCTTCTACGGCACCAACATCGGTTCTGATAGAAGACTTATCCGTTCCTAAGCTTTTATCTTTAAATTTTTGAACTTGTCTTGCCAATTTATCAGCCAGCAAATCAATACTTTCATACATAGATTCTCCTGCTTCTTCACAGCGGACAACTCCTGTATTCATTTTACAGCTGACTTCTGCAACGTGTTTGCCGGAAGCTGCGGGATTTTTAATTACCGACAAAACAACGTCAATCCCCTGAATTTGGTCATAGTGTGCTGCTACTTTACCAAATTTTTCTTTCACGTAAGCTTTAATAGCATCTGTGATTTCAATGTTTCTTCCGTTAACATAAATGTGCATGCGTGAACCTCCTATAACATACTGCTTGTATATTATAACATATATTTTTTGATTTTTAAAGCCTTTTCAGCACATTTTTGCAAAATTACATAAAAAATTTTTAGACTAATCTTCAATAATAAATTGTTGTAATTCTACATTCGGGGTGCCGATTACGCGGACTAGTTCAAGCACTGATGCTTTCATCTGGCATTTCTGCGAAGAACCGCTGAAGAAATCCCTGTAAAAACAACCCTCACAATTACAACCTCTTTTATAGCATTCCAACGCTGTCGGTGTCCATCTTCTTACTGCAACAGCTCTGCCCATATCCCTGCTTCTAAACAATTTATAAAATCTCCAATTAAAATATCCTACCCAAGTATGGCAACCATGACAACTCTTATGAACTGTCAAAATCCCCATTAGAGATGTGTTTCACCTCTTTAACTTTATTATAAAAAATAAGGAAATTATTTCAAGGGAAGAACATGAGATTATGAACATTTGTAACAAAGCCCGTAATCAGTACAATACAGCCGTTTTTCAAAAGTCAATCATGCTAAAAATCAAGCTGTTACATGATTTGCAGATTTTAAATCATGCAATCATGCTCATGCCATGGTTTTCCATGATTTAATTTTTTATTAAGAATTGTAAATTATTTAGTATCCATGCCTGTTTCGGGCATGCCCGAAAACCTAAAATAATGCTTTTATACCAAGAATTAACAGGATTAAACCGCCTGTAATTTCCAAAAATTTTGAAGGTAATTTTTTGAAAAAATTCCCGAGCCAGAACCCGACCAATGACATTAGAACAGAAGCAAAACCTATTACAATCACTGAAAACATAAGCGGTGTAGAGGTTAAATGCAGGTTAACTCCCGCTCCCATAGCATCAATGCTCGTTGCCAGACCGAGAGTTACAAGACATTTCAAACCGATACAGCATATTTCATCTTCTTTTTCCTGAAACGCCTCATAAATAAATTTTATGGCAAGTATGGTAAATATGGCAAAAACAATCCATTTTGCATAAGGCTCAATATATCTGCTGACAGAAGCCGCTGCAAGATAGCCAATACACGGCATAAAAGCCTGAAAAGTTCCCATAGTAATGGCTAAAGCGGATGAATTTTTCACCCTGTTTTGTGTGAAAATCAAACCCTGTGAAAAAGAAACAACAAGGCAATCAACACCCAGTGCCGCCGCCAGAAGTATTATTTCAGCTAAGTTCAACTTCCACCTCAAACAATCTGTTCCACGGGAACTTATATGATGTGTTATAATTTACACCCAATTTTTCAAAAACAGTGCTTTCAAACGGTTTCATTTTCGATTTAATTACATCTTCCTCCGGCTTTTCAAGCATTTGTCTTACATTTGCCTGATAGGCCCAATCATCAAGAAAACGAATTGTTTGCAATTTTTTAAATTCGCATTGATTATATAAGCCTGCCTTTCTGCCCTCTTGACCTCCTGCCCTCCATTTAACAACAGCAGCACAAATAAGGCTGCCAAGTGTATTGGCAGACGTGTTCCAGGCGGAATACCCGTAAAAGTTTTCATCAAAATCTTTTTCAAAAAGCTTTTCAACAAACGCATTATCAGCCCCGTTTGCAAAGCGAACATCAGCAATCATATAAGGTTTTTCGGGTCTGTTCCATTCACCCGAAAAATGTTTAGCAGGTACCTTCATAACAATTTCGCCCTGATGTTCTTCAAAGTTATTTACATATAACAGAATATCGGCATTTTCCGGCTCACAAATTGTGCATCCTGCAAGTTCAAGCTGACCTTTGACGGAATTTTCAATTGAAACATCTTCGTAATTTGAAATTAAGTCTTTGTATTCAGGCGCGAGAAATATCGGAGAAACTTTAACTGGTGAAGAATGAAGAGTGAATAGTGAATTGTCATTTACAGCACGCGCCAAAAGTGTCAGAGGAATTTCATCAGCCCCTGTTTTTACAAATCCTCCAAGCCTTTCAAGCTCCTCTGCTTCCATTACATTCAGCCCGTATTCCGAACAATCATCCTTTGAAAATACAAGCGTATTAAAAAAGCCCTGTTTTTGAAATTCCAGATAAATTTTATTTATCTCAAAATTCCTCTTTCTTGTTTCAAGGTAATCGTTTAATATATCCTGCGGCACGTCACAATCAAAATGACCGTATTTATGAGTATTATACGAGTATTCAAAAATCTTTTTTCCCCACAAATTCCAGTACTCTTTTTCTTCTTCGTTAATATTATTGTTTGAAATTCTCATAATACTTGAAAAAGCATAAATTTCAGCGTGTTTCTGTTCAAGAATTTCACGGAGCTTAAACACCCTCTGTTTTATCTCATCAAAACTTTGAGGGCAGCGCCTTGAAGAAATAAGCCCGCCGTATGCAAGAGTATCAAGACTTAAAATTACCGCATCTATTTTATCTAAATTTTCAAGCCAGCAGAAAATTTTTTCAACATCCGCAAACCTTTTTAAATCGCCCAGCCATTCTCTTTCCGGTATAAATAATTTTATACCGCTGTCCACCGCACAAATCTGTTCCGGAAGTGTATAACAAACGGGTCTGTTATCTATAGGAATAAAAGCTATGTTCATAATTTCATTATATGTTAAGATTGAATTTAAGCAAAAAGGTAACAATTATGACACAGGAAAAAATATTTAATAAAGACCCGAAATCTGTCCAGGCTATGTTCAATCTTATTGCGGATAAATACGATTTTTTAAACGATGCCATGTCATTAGGCACCCACAACAGCATAAAATATCAGAGCATAAAAAATCTGGATATAAAATCCCGTGACAGAGTAATTGATATTTGCTGCGGAACAGGCGACCTTGCACGAATAATCAAGCAAATAGAACCTGATGCAGATGTTACGGGAATTGATTTCTCCGAAAAAATGCTTGAAATTGCACTCAGCAAAAATAAAAATAACCAAATTGAATATTTGCAAGGAGATGTGACAGATCTTCCTTATCCTGATAATACGTTTGACTTTGCCGTAATGGGATTTGGTTTAAGAAATATCCAGAACACCGAAAAAGCCGTGGAAGAAGTTTACAGAATTTTAAAACCGGGCGGATATTTTATGCATCTTGATTTCGGGAAACATAATTTCTTGAGCAAAATATTTGATATAACAACACCAATTCTTTCAAGAATATTTACGAAGAATTATTCAGCATATTCATATTTGATTAAATCAAAGCAAATTTTCCTCGAACCTGAGGACTTAATTAAGGATTTTGAAAGCAAGGGGTTTAAATTAAAAAAGCGAGAGGATTTTTTATCCGGTGTAATCTCTTCGCAGATTCTGTACAAATAGAAATTAATACGTCCTGTATTGGTTACCGCCTTTTATAATATCAAGAATCCCCTTGAACGATATTTCCAGAATATAATCAATTGCATCCTGCGTTTCATAAGCTATATGAGGAGTGATAATTACATTCTCCATTTTGGCAAGTTCGTTTACTACCCTCGCTTCTTCAAGACATTTTAAATCATTATTGAGTTTTTTCTCAAACTGGCTGCATTTAAAACTTAACTGTTCACACATAACCACATCCAGTGCTGCTCCGCCCAATTTATTTTCGTTTAACGCATTATAAAGTGCAATAGTATCCAAAATCTCTCCGCGTGATGTATTTATCAAAAACGCTGTATCCTTCATCATTTCAAATTGTTTTTGCGAAATTAAATGAAAATTATTGCCGGTATATGGCATGTGCAGTGTTAAAATATCTGATTGCTTTAATAAGGCATCAAAATCAACATATCTAACGTCATACTTTGAAATTAATTCATGCTTTTTGGTTATATCATAAGTTAAAACTTTCATTCCGAATACACTTGCAAGTTTACAAACAGCAGAACCTATCGCACCTGTCCCCATTACACCAAGAGTTAATTTTGATAAATCACGCCCCAGAAAATTTGAACAAGACTCATTTTCCGAGAGAATATAGCAAGAAGCCGGAATAATTTTTCTAACAAGATTAATCATAAGTCCTATTGTAAATTGTGCAACAGATTTTGAGCCGTAACCCTCAACATTTATTACCGCAATATTTTTTGCCTCCGCAGCCTTTAAATTTATATGATCCACACCTGTGGAACGCGTAGAAATAATTCTTAGATTTTTAAAAGAATTTATAACATCTTCAGTTAACTCAGAATCAATAAAAACACTCACAACCATAGTATGTTCAAGCTGCTCAAGAGGAAGATTTTTTACGGAATCCTCATTCAAACTTTCACTGTAAAACGTTATATCAAAATTTTCAAACTTGTTATTGCCGAAAAATTTTCTCTCACTTTCACGGTAGTCAAAAACCAACATTTTTATAGACATTTTAAAGTTTCCTCCTGCCGGTATTATCCAATAAATTAATATTTATTCTATTACACAAAAGTATATAATTTCAGAACAATTAATTAATATAAAGTTGAATGAAAAATGAGCAAAAAAATTTTAGAATAAAAATGTAGAAAAAATTCAACTTCGTATCTCAAAGCCGAATCATCCGAGATATTTTCGGGCCCGGAGAACACAGCCTGTACATCTGTGTTCGTATTCGAAGCAGGTGACAGTGATAACCTGCACCATTTCCGGGGTATAAGCGGCGAGATACGGACGATTACCCGACGGGTCAAACCTTTTTTGAAAAAACTTCCGAATATTTTTTTATTAAGGCGGATAAAGAAAGGCTAAGCGCATCACCGCAATCCCGGATGACGGTAATCGATGAACGCGGAATGCAAATGCATTCCGCGTTTTTTATTTTGCTTAGTTTTGTACAAATTTTATCAACTTTTTGATATCTTTATTCCAAACACCGTTCCAATTACGGATAATAACATCAGCAGGAGTTATACCGTTAAGAGCATATTCTTTTATCGGCTCTATAAATTTTTCTTCGCCGGTATCCATACCTATAAGAGATTTTTCCGCAATATACAAAACCTCTTTCACGATGTCTTTTATCCCGTGATGTCCGATTTTAGAATTCAAGGCACTTTTGGGAACATTATACCTCAACTCTGAAAAATCTCTATATTCATAAGGGGCAAAAAGTTCTTCAACCTCATCCATTGCACCGCTGTTATACAAAATTCCCTTGTATATTGCAAGAATTGAATATTGCAAGTCTTTTCCCGCACAATCATGGTTTCTTATCTCAAGAAAGTTGCGCAGACGGACTTCCGGGAAATAAAGATTTGCGTGAAGCTTGAAATCATCAATATCAGCATCAAACCCCTCAAAACCATCCTGCATAAACTGATTAAATGTAATTTTTCCGTTTATAGGTATTACACCTGATTCACGGTTAATAAATATCATCGGAGAGTCAAGAACATAATCCACATATTCTTCAAACGAAAAATGATCATCAATCTGCCCGACAAAGCCGCATCTGTCATTATCCGTATTCAGCCAGCTCAATGCCCTAAAACTTTTATAACCGGTTTCCACACCGCCCCTGATTGGAGAGTTTGCAAACATTGCCGTCATAAAAGGAACCAGCTTGTTTGCAATTCTAAATTTGCGCATTGCATCTTCTTCGCTCTCAAAATCTATACAACATTGAATTCCCGCAGTTTCCCTCATCATTACGTCCGACAAAATTCCCCATAGGTATTTTGCCATAATTTTGTATCTCTTTTTAGGAATAAGATTTATAGATTTATGTGTCGATAAAGGCGAAACCCCGTAATTTAGAAGTGTTATATTAAACTTGTTCAAAATCGGTTTCAATTTTTTATCTAAAGATGTTATTTTTGATTTTAATTCATCAATTGTTTTTTGAGGTTCAAGACTCATCTCCATCTGGCAGCCGGGTTCAAGTGTAATTGTGTCATGGCCTTGTTTCAGACCGATTATGTTGTAATCGTCCATTATATAGTCCCAGTTTTCTTCGCGCGCAAAATTTCTCAGAAAATTACAAATCCCGAATTCTGATGAATAATCAACAGCCTTAGAAGTAACCGAAAAGACAGGAAGCCTCTCGTATTCAATCCCGATTTTATATGTTTGAGAAGATTTACATCCTGCCTCAAATAATTTTATAATTTCTTTTTTGTCTAATTTGGTTTTAGTTTGTACGTTGTTCACAAGTGACCCCCTATCTATTATAACATCCACAAAATTAACAAAAAAAATTTCTTAAAACATTTACCTGTGTGTGGTATTATTATAGGTAAGATGAACTACTTCGACAGAGCAAGATATTTCAGAACAAAAAAAAGACTCGGACAGAATTTTCTGATTGACGGTCAGGTAATCTCTGACATTATCGACTATGCTGATATTAAGTCTGACGATACAATTGTTGAAATCGGCCCAGGTGTAGGTTTTGTAACAGAACAGTTAGTGAAACATGCCAAACAGGTGATTGCAATTGAACTTGATGAAGAAGCAATCAAAGAACTTGAAAAAATTGAAGCAGACAATCTTACAATTATCCACAATGATATTTTAAAAACTGATTTATCTGAATTGTGCGAAGAAAAAATTAAAATTGTTGCAAATATTCCATATTATATTACAAGCCCGATAATTGCACATCTGCTCGGGGAAATTGATGATTTGAGCAATAAAAACAGACAAAAAATAAAAGATATAATTCTTATGGTTCAAAATGAAGTAGCCTTGAGAATGACAGCCAATGAAAACTCGCCTTCCAAACAATACGGGCTTTTGACAATACTGTCACAATTCTGGGCGGATGTTGAAATTTTAAGAACAGTCGGCAGAAAAGCATTTTATCCTGCGCCAAAAGTTAATTCAGCGCTTGTAAAACTTACTGTCCGCGAGAAACCTCTGTTGGAATTACAAGATTACAAACATTTCAGAAAAACCATCAAAGCAGGATTTGCACAAAGAAGAAAGACTTTAAAAAATTGTCTTTTATCAGCAGGTTTTGCAAAGGAAACAATACTTTCAGCTTTTTCAAAGCTCAATCTTGATGAAAATATAAGAGGCGAAAAGCTTTCAATAGAAATGTTCGGGAAATTGTCAGAAGAATTGAAAAAATAGTTAAAACGACATTGCGGGCTTGACCCGCAATCGCATTATTTGTACAATTTATTAAGAATGAAAATAAAAAATAAAAAAGAGGCAGGCTATATATATTTCATGACTAACGAATATAATACAATAATTTATATCGGTGTTACGTCTGACTTAAAAAAACGGATTTATGAACATAAGAATAAAATATGTGACGGTTTTACAAAAAAATATAATCTTACTAAATTTGTCTACTATGAAAAATATTCTTCAATTGCGGATGCAATCAAAAGAGAAAAACAAATTAAAAATTTTAAAAGGGAATGGAAATTTGACCTGATAAAACAAAGTAACACGATGATGAAAGATTTATATGAATGGCTAAACGGTTCATCTGACTTAAATATTACTACCAGAATAATTAATGATAAAAATTTTATCTATGAGATACCGTATTTGAATGATAATGCGATTGCGGGTCAAGCCAGCAATGACGAGATAAAAGAAAAAAACGAAATAAAACTTCAGTGTCCCGCAAAAATCAATTTAACTTTAAAGGTCACAGGCAAACGTCTTGACGGATTTCATAACATTGAAAGTATTATGCAAACCATAAGTCTTTACGATTATTTGACGATTTGCGCAAATCATTCGGAAAAAATTTCAATCAACCTTTCAGGAAACAGCAGTGAAATTCCTTATGATGAAAAAAATCTTGTTTACAAGGCAGCAATGCTTTTTATTGAGAGGACAAATCTTTCCCCTCACAAAATTGATATTTATATAGAAAAAAATATTCCGGTATCAGCGGGACTTGCAGGCGGGAGTACAGATGCAGCGGGAACTTTATACGGTTTAAATAAAATATTTAATGAACCGTTATCTAAAAACGAATTACATTCACTCTGCGCAAAACTTGGCTCTGATTTAAATTTTTGTCTTGAAGGCGGGCGGCAGATGACATCAGGCAGAGGGGAAATTTTAAAACCGCTTGAATATAAAGAATTTACTGTTTCGCTTATTAAACCCGTAAATCTCGGGATAAGTGCAAAAGAAGCTTATACGAAATTTTCCGATAAACTAAATAGCGGATTCAAATCAGAATTCGGAAACAGAAACGATTTTCAAAATGATTTGGAATGGGCTTTAATAGATAATTATGAAGAATTAAAGACCATAAAAAAATTATACCCCGAATCAGTAATGTCCGGTTCGGGCTCATCTTATTTTAGTGTTAACGAGGAGTTCACCCCGATGGAAAATTATTGGACAGCAAATAGCCTTCACGCAACAGCTCAAGGAATTTGTGTCATGAATTAAAAGACCTTCCAAATTGGAAGGTCTTTTTTTTATTTGTTTAATTCATTTATTCTGTCTTGTTCGGCTTTCATTGCTACATTACGTTTTTCCGGTGTATTAAACATTTCGCTTTGATTTCCCGAACAATCTGAGTAGTAATACTGTGTTTTAGTATCTATTGTCAATTTTCTAACAGTTCTTGTCGGGACTTCCGCTTCTTTGCCATCCCATAATTTAGTTGGTTTGATATAATTACCCTGATTTTTTTGCTTTACTTCAGCATCACAGTCAACACAATATTTTTTACCGTTTATTTCAGAATATAATTTTAATTCTTTTACAGGAATATATGTAAGATCTAACGGAATATTGTGCATTTTTTTCAATCCTGTCCAAACTTCTTTCATTTCTTTTTGTGTAAGCGGAGTTCCGTCTTCATGGCGATACTTAGCTGCAACTATACCTGACCATAAATCGTCTTTTTTAACTTCATAAGGACAGTATTCAACCTGCTGTCTGGTGTCTTCAACACCAACAAAAAGATTAACTTTTTGCCCCGGTGTCAAAACACAAGCCTCTGATGTTACTTCCTGCTTAACCGGCTCTTGTTCTCCGGCAGGTTCGTAAATCCTTGCTTCTTTGCCGCCTCTGTCTTTTATTAAAGGAGCGACACCTGCACCGAGTGCTGCACCTAAAGGAAGCCCTATTGCTCCGCCGTTTACAGAAGCTTCTGCTGTTGCAACCGCACTTGCTCCTGCAGCAGCTGATGTTCCTGCCGCTGCCGAACCGCCTGCAACTGCCGTAGCTGATGCTGATGCACCAAGCAATGCCGAACCTGCGAAATAACCTCCGACGGCACCGCCAACAACTGCTGCCGTTCTATACAAAGGTGTTAAATCTTTTTCATAACCGATATTAGATTTATCTGCAACATTTTTTACAACTTTCGGAGTTGTTCCTTCTTTTGATGCTGCTTCACGTCTTTCTTTCAAGCTTAAATGATAATTTTCTACTTCATCGTTTTTTGTATGAGCATTTGCCCATTCAACAGCTTTTTGTTTAAATTTATCACTTGAAAAATTGCCGTCTTCATCATAAAACATTTCTTCATGATTTTCGACAAAAGCACGTGTTTGCTTATTTTTTACATATTCATTTTTATCCAGTTCGGCTTTAGCGCGTTTTCTTGCCTGAAATCTTGTAAGTCCCTGATCTCTATACTGCTGAACTAAATCATTGTACTGTTGTTCTCGTTCTTTTTGCGCTGATTTATAAGCATCTTTATCCATATAAACATTAGTTCTAGCTGATTTTTGCCTGTTTGCCTCGTTTTTTACATAAGCCTCAGCCATTCTTTCAGCCTCTTTTTCATCCGTTATTTTTCTTCCATCTGCAGTACCATTTTTTAGAAATGCTTCTTTAACCTTTTCTACTGCAGCTTTACGGTTTTCTTTCAATTCAAGGTTACCTAAATCAATAGCAGGCTGCGCATGTTCTACAGCCAATCCTTTTTGTTCATCTTTTTGTGACGGCTGACCGATAGGAACTGTTATTCCTGCATCACGCAACATTTGAGCATTACGCTTAGATGATTCATCTGCAAACTGTTTAAACTCTGCAGCATAATCTTTCATACCGTAAATTGAATAATTAGTGTTAATCCCCATGATTTCCCCTTTCAATTTTCCTCGTTATTAATTTTTTCCCCTATACTTCTATAAAAAATTTTTGTTCCCAAAAATTGCATGAATACATGATGGTTCAGACATACAAAAAGGTAAAAAAGCTTTAATATTAACAATTTTAAGGTATTTGACAGTGCTTAACATTTATTAATAAAACCGGACAGCATGACTATTCACAGAAATTTAAGTATCATATATTATATAAATATGGCTATCTTAGATGTAAAAAATTTAAATCTGGGCTTTATATTAGAAAATGGTTTCAGACAGGCACTGTTTGATGTTTCATTTTCTCTTGAAAAGGGTAAAATGCATGCACTGGTAGGAGAATCAGGATGCGGCAAAACAATAAGTGCTATGAGTATTTTAAGATTACTCCCAAAGACAGCCACAATTACATCAGGTCAAATAATATATAATAAAGAAAATCTGCTTGGGATACCAATTAAAAATATGCAGAATATAAGAGGTTCCAAAATTGCACTTATACCGCAAGACCCTATGACATCACTTAATCCTTTGTTTACAATAGGGGATCAACTTCTGGAAGTTATAAATATTCATCAAGGGCTGAAAGGGAAAGAGGCTGTAAAAAAGGCCATAGATGCTCTTGATGCCGTACAAATCCCATGTGCCGCAGAAAGAATGAAAGCTTATCCGCATGAATTTTCAGGCGGGATGAAGCAGCGTGCAATTATTGCCATGGCGCTTGCCTGCAATGCCGAAATCCTTATAGCAGATGAACCTACAACAGCACTTGATGTTACAATTCAGGCTCAAATTATGAGTTTGCTTGATAAGATAAGAACAGAAAGAAACACATCTATTCTTTTAATAACTCATGATTTAGCTCTTGTTGGTGAAAATGCAGATTATGTTTCGGTTATGTATGCAGGTAGAATAGTTGAAACCGCACCTTCAAAAGTCTTTTTTGCAAATCCAAAACATCCTTATTCAATAGCACTTTTACGCTCACTTCCATCAAATAATGAAACAAAACTTGAAACAATTAAAGGACAGCCTCCATCTATACAGCAGGATATTTCAGGATGCAGATTTCACCCAAGATGCACTAAATGCATTGATGTATGTATAAAAGAAGTACCTGTTCTTGACAATGTTGGTATAAACCACTATAGTGCCTGTTTTAGAAACTAACCAATCCTACGCATCATAACGTTTGAAAGATTTTTCAATATTTTTGGATATTGTATTCTTTACAGTATCATATTCCGTTGTCAG
>CALUUR010000013.1 GCA_944324015.1 Candidatus Gastranaerophilales bacterium | reverse complement strand
AAAATAAATTCCTTCCCTTATCAGGGAAGGTTAGGATGGGTTTCAATCCACTAATCAGTGAGGGAGAGAGTAATTCCTCGAAACGCACTTATCGTCTTAATGTCTTAACGTCCCAAAAATGTGCTTTTACTCTTGCCGAGGTATTAATCACATTAGGCATAATCGGCGTAGTTGCCGCTATAACAATTCCGACACTGTTATCAAAGTATCAGATGAAAGTATTTGAAACCGCCTTTAAAAAGCAGTATTCAGTTTTACAGAATGCAATAAATTATTCAGTTCAGGTTGAAGGTATTTCAGAGTGCTATATTTATTTCGAAGCGGATTCCGGAAGATATACCGATATAAATTCAGATTGTAATACATTAAGGAAGTCATTAATTTCTTTATTACAACTTCAGCCCTATGATAAACAACATGACACAGAATACAAATTCAAGAGTCGAGATGAAGTGTTAGCAGAAGGTGGAAAAACTGTTAATGAACATTGTAATTATGATAATTCTGTAAA
Organism: Candidatus Gastranaerophilales bacterium; assembly: GCA_944324015.1. GTDB lineage: Bacteria > Cyanobacteriota > Vampirovibrionia > Gastranaerophilales > Gastranaerophilaceae > Stercorousia. The sequence continues at coordinate 45,259 of CALUUR010000013.1, read as the reverse complement.
TTCGCAGGTCAGTTACTTTACAAAAGATGGTGCTATATTGATCTTTTCAAATGTATCTAATACTGCAAATCCAATCATAACGATTGATGTGAATGGAAAGAAGGGGCCTAATAAATGGGGGTATGACGTATTTTTTATGACATTATCTAATCATAACCAAAATAATCCACAAGATCAAAAAATATTATTGACAGATGAATTTTGTTCATTAACGGAAAAAGGCGGAAGATTACCAAGAACTATACTTACTAACAAGGAAATAACTGAAGATGGTGATTTAGGCTGGTTTTGGAATTAGTTTAGCAGTGTATATATTTAATATGAGAAGATATACAATGTGTTGATATTATAGTAACCGTTAATTATCCTAAAAAAATTTAAAATTTTTGGTTTAAATCGTTGTAATGCCCAAGTCCAAGTATATCTTTAAAGAATTTTACTACAGCATAAACTCCGAGACCAATTGCAGAACCTTTAGCCCATTTACCTTTTCCAAGAAGTGCACCAAGCCCGAGGCCAAGCGGAACAACATTTTCTACAAGCATTGAACCAAAACCTTTAAAATATCCGATTGCAGAATTAAAAAAGTTTCGTACATTACTTTCTACTTCCCAGTTAAATACGCTTTTTTTTAGCTTTGAGGTTGTAACGCTGGGACTTGAAAGATATTGGGTATTATTAAACGACTGTATACAAGCTTTAGCATCTCTTGATTTTGCATAAACATCAGACTGAAGTTTACCTACTATATGTGAATCATAAGCAATTATTCCAAGAGCAGCTATTCCTGCTCCTTTTGCAAGATATTTTGTAAAATTACTTTTTACTGATGTTAGTGCGGTCGAGATACTCATTTTCTACCTTTTATTTTTTTGTTTCAGTTTTTTTATTGTCTGTTACGGGAAATTCTTTTTCAACTTTTTGTCCTGACATTTTTAACAAAATGTTTGATGCCTGAAGTGCATCCTGCCCGTATCCAGTTTGAGAATTTTGCATTTGCGTCAGAAGTCCGACTGTAAAGGCATCACCTGTTACTATTCTTGAATCTAATGCCCCCATTGCAAGAAGTTTTACCGGACTATACGGATCTTGGAGCATTTTGTTGATTAATGCATTTAGTGCTTTATCGTCTTTTCTTGAATGATCTTCTTCAAGTCGTGCTACTACCTCTTTTGCACCCATAAGTCTTACTTCTTTATTCTGGCTGTTTAAATAGTTTTCAAGATTTCTGATATAATCGTCAGTTAATTGAACAATTTCACGTTTTTCTGTTTTCTTTTCATTTTTTGTTGTTGTTTCAGTTGTTGTATTTGTCGTGTTGTTCGTATTACTGTTGGTATTTGCCGGATTTCCCCAGTTGTTTGTATAATATCCTGAAGGATAGCATCCGCTAACCGGATTTGTCCCGTAATTCGGAGCATTAACATTATAAACAGGTGCTGTTGCTCCTGGCGGTGTTACTGAAGGATTAAATATTTGGATATTTACTCCTGAATAATTCGGCACCTGAACATTCTGAGTCTGTAGCTGTGGAACAACAGGTTGCGCCTGTACAAACTGCTGTTGTACAGGTTGAGTTTGAGCAGGCTGTGTCTGATACTGGGTTTGGGGAATTACACTCTGCTGTTGTAAATGTTGTTGTCCTACAGAATTTTGCATATAAAACTACCTTTTACTGCTACCTTATATTAATAAAGTATTTCTATTTTAATTTATTGCTTATTTTTTAAGAAATATTACATAATTTCTTTTAATTTTGCATGATAGCTATAATAAAATTATGGGCTCTTATGAAGAAAATTATTTATCAAAACGTCCTCAACACCTGTGTAAAATGTGTGGTAAATGTTGCAGGGTTGTTACTGCTCCCATGCCTTATGAAAAATTAAAACAAATGGCAAAAGAGGGGAATCAGGGTGCAATTGATTTTTTGTTTTTGTTCGTTCCTTATAATTCAATCTATGAAGCACGGAAAGCTGATGCCGGTATAGTTGATAATATTATAAACCGGTTAAAAGAAGATGGTAATTATGTTGAACATGATATGACATTTTACCGCTGCAGATTTTTACAACCTGACAATTTATGCGGTAATTATGAAAACCGTCCTACGCTTTGTCGTTATTTCCCTTCGTCTCCATGGGCTATTGTCCCTCCGGGATGCGGGTTTGAAGGCTGGCTTTTCTGGAAGCGCGAGGAAGATAAACAAAAAATTCGTATGGCTAAAGAGGAATTGCTTGAACTTGAGCTTTTACGCATGCGTACAAAAGATGAAGACACTTTGAAAAAAATTTCAGCAGTCGAACAAAAAATTCACAGAAATATTGAACTCTATACCAAATACGGCTCTGAAAACTGGTAATCTATTATTTTAAAAGTAATTTATCAAGTTTTTTCTGGTAGAATTCAGTGTTAATATTCAATTTTTCGCCTATATCAAGAAGCATTTCCACAAATCTTCTGTTAGTTGAGTGTTTACTGTCTACTCCTATTTCTATAATATCGCCTATTTTGTGGTAAATTTTTGCGAAGTATATATTCTGTGCTTCTGCTATATCTATCTGAAGTTCAAGTTTTTCTATTGTCTCAAAAATTTCCAGCAGGACTTCGGCCTGTTGTATTTCAAAACTATGAACAAGTCTGTTCACATTTTGGAGTATTTTTTTGCTGAATATGGCATTTGAACTTTTCTTATCCAGCTGAATATCCACTCTTTTTGCCTCAAAGTTAATATCCATAGCCTGTTGTATAAGCTCTTCGTCAAGAAAACCGCCAGAATGTTTCACTATATCATTAAATTTTCTACTAAGAGCATATGCTGCGGATATTTTAAATTCATCGGGAATATTCAATCCTAAACCTTGCAGGTTATATATTGCACCTTTCCCTTCATCATACATCTGCTGATAAATTTGTGAAAATTTTTCAAGTTTTCCTTTTAAGAGGATTTGTAAAATTTTTCTTCTTTCCTCAATAAATATATCTTTAAGCGTAAAATATTCTTTTCCGAAAATTTCATCCATGGCTCTTATAATCTCTGTTAAAGTATCCATAAGATATGTTTTTATAAGAGAATTTTTTATTTTATTGAATTCTATATCATCAGAATATTCTTTAATTGCGCAGTGGAAATCTCCGCCTGCATATTGCATTAATGCAAATATCATATTTGATTTTTGCAGTGTGATTTTTGATTGTATTTCAATATGACCTATAACAAATGTAGAAGTTCCTTTTTGAACTTTTTTATAGGCTTTTTTTGAAATTGTATAGCAATAAACCTGCTCTTCATCTTCAAAATCTTCATACAAGGAGGAAAGCGCCCAGAGACTTGCAATTTGTTTTGAAGTGACGATTGACGGTTTTACAAATCTTTCAAAAATATCTTTACCTGTTCCATGTTCAGGAATATTGCTTTTAGCTTGTGAGAGTATATTTAAAAAGTTTTCTTCAAGATTTTTATCGGTAAATCTTGATGCAAGCTGCATTGCACGGGCTGCATATTTCATTATCTGTACTGTTTCAATACCTGATATTTCAGAAAAGAACCAGCCGCAGCTTGTATACATCAGCATTGCCTGACGTTGAATCTCAAGTAATTCCATTGCTCTGACTTTATCATCATCTGATAAATCCGGTAAAAAGTTTTCGTGTTGGAAATTTTTTACATTCATATCTCCACGGTCAAGAATTACATCTATATATTTATTTCTTACATCCCAAACATCTGCAAAATATTTTTTACCTTCCCTTTCAAATATATTTACAAGTTCATCTCTGATGTAATCAAGTGCTTCTCTTAAAGGTTTTCTCCATTGTTGATTCCAGCCGGGATGACCGCCGGTAGAACAGCCGCAGTCTTCTTTCCATCTGCCTACCCCGTGGAAACAGCTCCAGCTTGAAGCCTGTTTAATATCAACTTCGCAATCGCTTCTGTATTTTTCAAGATATTCTCCATAATTTGTTATCTTAAAACCTTCGTCTTTTGCCCTTATTTTTAATACATAAGCTAATGCCATATCACCGAATTTTGTGTGGTGTCCGTAACTTTCTCCGTCAGTTGCAATATGTACAAGCTGCGGATAATCCCTGCAGTCAGATACCCCTTCTTTTAATCTTTTTATAAACTTGTTTCCGTCTTTTAATAGTTCATCAAATGCGACTGAACGGGATATTGCTCCGTCGTAAAAGAACAAATCTATTGATTTCCCCGGTGCAGATTTAATATTATATCTGTATGACCTTGCAGGATCAATATTGCCCCAACTTACATCAGTCCAGTCTTTGTCGTTTTTATTTTTAAATTTTTCAGCCTGATAAGGAGATAGTATTGTAAATTTTATTCCGTTAGCCTCTAAAAGTCGTAGTGTATCATCATCAACAGCAGTTTCCGCAAGCCACATTCCTTCCGGTTTTCTTCCGAAACGGTATTCAAAGTCGCGTATACCCCATTTAATTTGAGTTTCTTTATCATGTTCATTTGCAAGCGGCATAATTATATGATTATATACCTGGGCAATTGCATTGCCATGACCATTGTGTTCCGAAATACTTTCAATATCTGCCTTAATAATTCTTTCATAAGTCAACGGAGCATGTTGTTCCATCCATGATAGAAGTGTGGGGCCGAAATTGTAACTGATATATTCATAATTATTAACGACATCCAAAATTTTATTTCTACTGTCTACAATTTTTGAAACCGAATTAGGATTGTAACATTCCTGATTGATTCTTTCATTCCAATCATGGAATGGGGAAGCACTATCCTGAAGTTCAATTGCTTCAAGCCATGGATTTTCTCTCGGCGGCTGGTAGAAGTGTCCGTGAATTGTCAAAAATATATCATTTTTCTTATTACCCATATCTTAACTCCGTTAATAAACTGATTTTATTTTATTTCAGATTTTGGTTTTGTGCTGATGACCGTGAATTTATCAACATCCATCCATGCATCTCCGAGTGCATTTGAAAAGACTTTTCCGGTAAATTCTACTACATCTCCGGAATTCAAATCAATATGTTTTTCTGCTTCATCTCTGTTTAAGAATATTTTTAATTCAGATAGCGGTATATTATGATCTTCAATATCCGGTCTCTGGATTAAAAAAGAAATGTACTTTTCTGAGCTGCGCATTGCAGGTTTATAATCAAGGCCGAGCGTTGAAAATTTATCAAATTTAGCTTTGATTTTTATATTTTTATTCATATAAAAATTTGGTCTGGCAACAACATCTATAGGATTAACCTGAATATAATTGACATTTTGTCCGGTTTGTACAGGAGTATTGACTGCTGCATATGAAATCTCATGCGAATTATAAACATTTACTCCGAAAGTTACGGCTAAAACCAGTATTAATATTTTTATTTTATCCATTTAAAATTTCCCTCTTATTTATTACAATAATATTCTATCACAATTTTTATTATTTGTAACTACCTGAGATAGTAATCAAGTAATGTGTCACAATTGTTTAAATTCTTTTTTTTATGATAAAATTAATATGTGTGTTTTTTACAGGAGATGATGTTATGTCAACTAATGAATTTTATACGGGCGGTGGTGATATAAGTAGTCTAATGTCGGCAGCAAGAGCAACAATTATTACTCCTTTTTACGGTAATAATGTAAAAGAGATAAAATCTGTTTGTGAGGCTTATGAATTAGCCGGAAAAAGTTCGGGGACAATAGAACTTACTGGAATGCCTGTTTTTGAGCCTGAGAAAATCGGCCTTCCTAAAGGTGCAAATCAGTTGTTATTTAATGACGGCGCTGTTGTCGGAAGATGTGCGGCTGCAAGAAAGATTGCAGGAGAACCTGATTGTGACTTGAATATTATTTTACCTGTTATTAGAGAAGCCGTATATAAAACCCGTAAAAAAGTAATGTATAAGACTGAAGTTGTTGTCGGTCTTGATGAAGATTTTATGGTAAAAGCTCACCTTATGATTCCTGAAGGGTTTGAAAATATAATGTATTCATGGATGCTTAATTTTCAGTATTTGAATGATGATTATGCTTCAAGGTATTCACAATCTAGAAAACTTCCTGAAGATGATATTTTCGTATTTTCTGATCCGGATTGGTCTCATCCCGCTTTCCCATACGGTCTGGCATTTTTTGATCCGGAGCACAATTGTGCTGCAATACTTGGTATGCGTTATTTCGGTGAACATAAGAAGGGAACTCTTACTCTTGCATGGGGTTGTGCGTCCAGAAATGGTTATGTATCATGTCATGGCGGAATGAAACGCTATAATCTTCAGAATGGCAAATCTTTCCGGGTTGCAGTATTTGGCCTTTCAGGCTCAGGAAAGTCAACAATCACACATGCAAAACATTATAATAAATATAATATAACAGTATTACATGATGATGCATTTATTATTAATTTGAAGGAAAAGTGTTCAATAGCTCTGGAACCTGCATATTTTGACAAAACTGCTGATTATCCGTTTGGATGTGATGATAACAAATATATTTTAACACAGCAAAATGCCGGTGCAATTTCTATGTTTGACGGAAAAGTTATTTCGGTTACCGGTGATATTAGAAATGGTAACGGCCGTGCAGTTAAATCACGATTGTGGACTCCGAACAGGGTGGATAGAATTAATGAGCCTATTAATGCTATTTTTTGGCTTATGAAGGATTCTACTATACCTCCTGTTCTAAAATTATCTGGCGCTTCTTTGGGCGCTGCTATGGGAGCTACTCTTGCAACAAAACGTTCTTCCGCTGAAAGATTGGCACAGGGAGTTAATCCTGACGCGCTTGTTGTTGAACCTTATGCAAATCCGTTCAGAGTTTATCCTCTGGCTGTTGATTATGTTAGATTTAAGCAGCTTATTGAAAGCGGTGTTGACTGCTACATTTTAAATACCGGAGAATTTATGGGAATTAAGGTAAAACCTTCTCATACTTTATCTATAATTGAGTCAATTGTTGAAGGATGCGCTAATTTTCATAAATGGGAAAATTTTTCAAATATTGAAATTATGGATGTTGAAGGCTTTGATTTTTCTTTTTCAAATAAAGATTATCTTAAACAATTTACTGCTCGTATGAATGACAGGATTGCCTTTATAAAAACAAGAGAAACTGAAAAGGCTGGTTTAGACAGGCTGCCTTCCGATGCTTTGCGAGCATTGGAAGAAGTTGTAACGGAAATACCGCAATAATGAGGGATGCTTAATGGGAAAAAATTTTGGATTGTCTGTGCTAGGTTATGCAATTGTACTGGTTATTATATTAGGTGTAGTTATGATTATAAGTGCTCCTATGATGGCGGATAAATATAAAAATGAAAATAAGGAAAATAATAATGATAGATTTGAAACTTCTTCAAGCAGGAATGAATTATATAATGACAGGGGTAACCCTTTTGAAACAGAGAGTCGTTTAATGGATATCTCCAATGAAATACGAGAAGTTGAAAGACGTTTAAATATGAGGATTGATGAAATCTCTCAAACTCAAGGGGATTATGATAGTGATTTACAGGAAGAAGAAATATCAGATAAATATATTTGTACTATAGAGGGGGTAAAAGATGAGTATGGAAACACTGTTCTGATAACTCCGGAAACAGATATATCTTCTCAAAAAATTGTTTTTGTATGTGAGTATAAAAGATAAAAAAATAACCGCCTTAGGGCGGTTATTTTTTTATTGATATTAATTTATTCAACTTCGATAGCGCTAACAGGGCAAGCATCTGCAGCTTCTTTAACACAATCCATGTTATCTGCAACTGCTGCTTCGTCAACTTTAGCAACACCATCTACTGAAAATACAGCGTCACAAATAGATTCGCAAGCGCCGCATCCGATACAAGAATCATTTACTTTTACTGTCATTTCTACATTCTCCTTATTTTTAATACAATTGTGAAATTTCTTCACCCCTATATTTTAATACAAAAATTTTTAAAATTCAATTAAAAAATGTGTTCTTTTATAATTTTTGCAACATAATCAAAACCGGTAATAACCCCGAGGTTTGCAGGCTTAATATTTTTTGCGTAAACAAGGAGAGGAACCTGCTCTCTTGTGTGATCGGTGCCCTCAACTGTCGGGTCGCATCCGTGGTCGGCAGTAATTATTAACAAGTCCTCGTCTGTCATATTTTCGATAATATCATCAACAAAAGTATCAATTTCTTCAATAGCCTTGCCGTAACCTTCAGGATCATTTCTGTGACCGTAAAGCATGTCTGTGTCGACAAGATTTGTAAAAATTAAATCCCCTGTGGTACTTTTAACTTCTCTATAATCAGTGTATGCAATTTTTGAAAGTTCCAGTTCGTTTTTGACTGCTTTTAAAGTTAGCTCAAGCCCTTCTTTATTTGAACCTGTATGGATTGCATGAGTTATTCCTGATTTTGAAAAAATATCTTCAATTTTCCCGATAGCAATAACTTTTCCTCCCGAGTTTTTTATGTCATTTAAAACAGTATGTGAGGGTACCATAGAATAATCCCGTCTGTCTTTTGAAATTCTTGAAGGTTTGCCGTCAATAACTTTGTACGGCCGTGCAATAACTCTTGAAACATTCCAATCCCCTTTATCAAGAATTTTTCTTGCAATCTCGCACCAGTTGTACAATGTTTGCAGCGGTATTAAGTCTGTATCAACCGCAATCTGGAAAACACTGTCAGCGCTTGTATAAACTATCGGGAATTTTGTTTTGTGGTGTTCATCATTCAATTCCGCAATAATTGCAGTTCCGCTTGCAGGGCGGTTTGCAAGTATTCCGCCGCAGCCTGTTTCTTTTATAAATTCCTCGATAAGTTCCTGCGGAAAGCCTTCAGGATAAGTCGAGAACGGTTTTGGAGAAATAAGCCCTGCCATTTCCCAGTGTCCTGTTGTTGTGTCTTTGCCTTTGGATTTTTCAAGCATTGTTCCATATTGTCCGTATGGATTGTACTCTTTGGTTATTCCTTTGAAATCCTGAATGTTTCCGAGCCCGAGTTTTTGCATATTAGGAACATTCAATCCGTTATTAAATTCGCATACATGCTTCAATGTATTACATTCCGGTGTATCATTGAAATCTCTGCAATCAGACATTGCACCGATACCCATAGAATCAATAACCATTACAATTGCTCTTTTCATATTTCCCCCTTTTAGTGCAATTATTTTAGCAACACTATTCTGCAATGTCAATTATTGAATAAGCATTAAAATTGACGTTGCCGAAAACTATTTGTACATGAGCCTGTCCATGCGGTATAAGTTTTACAAAATTAATTGCTTGTTCCCCGAAATCATCATTTGTTTCGGCAGCGGGAAGTTTAGCTATTACATAATGCGCCTGATAGAGTTTTAAATATGTTTTGCCGTTTTCTTTAACTCCTTCGACCTGATAATGTCCTGTCGGAATTATTGAACCGTCCTGAAGTTTGAGGTTCAGAGGAATTAAAAGGATTGGAAGTTCCTTTGAAACATTTAAAATAGAATCTGTTTCGTTGCTTTGCTGAATACTTTCGCCTTTAGGAATATTTTTATCCCGTTTCTTTTTCCCTTTTTTGCTTTCAAGGGCCTGTTTAAATTCTTTGTCGCTTACTGCTTCCTGACCGTAAATATTTTGGTCTCCGTAGTTATCCCACAAATCTCCTTCTGCAAGTGTAAAATTACCGGAACATACTATTATTGCAATCAAAATCGTTAAAAATTTTTTCATACTTTTATTTTAATGGTTTTCTTTTTAAAGTAAACCTCTTTTTATATGAAAATGACCGTTTATAAAAAAAACGGTCATTTAAAAACTTTTTTCAATAAATAAACACAAAAAATATTACCTTCTTTAGTCAACGTAAGCCGAAAGGACTTCCTGACCCAACACGGAGAATCTCATTTTTTTCAAAGCTCTCAATTCTGTCTGGCGGATACATTCTTTTGTAACGCCGTAAATATTGCCGATTTCTTCAAGAGTTTTTCTTGCATTATCTTCAAGTCCGTAGCGCATTTTTACTACTTCCTGCTCTCTTTCTTTCAGGGTTGAAAGTACGTTTAGAATATCAGTTCTCAAATTTTCATATTCAACGTTTTCTGTTGCAGATGCTTTTTCGTCCTGAATAATATCTGCGATATTCATTTCTTTTCCGTCAGTGTTTTCGAGACCGCTTTCTATTGAAATTGATTTTGTGTAGGCTGATAAAAATGTGTCAATTTTATCAGGTTCAATGTTCATTTTTTTTGCGACATCTTCTGTTTTTACCTGACAGTTATTTTCACGTTCCATCTCTCTTTTAATTTTCGAAAAACGTGATAATGTTTCCTGAATATATACAGGAATTTTCATGCAATGCGACTGCTCTGATATCGCTTTAAACATGGCCTGTTTAATCCACCAGCTGGCGTAAGTCGCAAATTTGTAGCCTAATTTGTAATTAAACTTTTCAGCAGCTGCCATAAGTCCGAGATTGCCCTCCTGAATTAAATCAATCATGGGCAGATTTGACATGTGGATTGCTTTTTTTGCAATTGTTACAACAAGTTTTAAATTAGCTTTAATAAGCTTTTGTTTTGCTTCAATGTCTCCTTCTTTTGCTCTTTTTGCTGTTTCTTTTTCTTCGGCGGGAGAAAGCGATTTGTAGTCGGAAATTTCTCTGATATAGGCTGACAGAATATTATCAGAGGCTCCTTCTAAAATTTCATTTTTTGCCGGATTTGAAAACTGGGATGTGGTTTTCATTTTTACTGGCGAATTTTTTTTCATACCTCATTAAACTCCTTCTTATTAAATTAAACACAAGACGACAGAGAGTAAACTTCACTTAGTATATACTTAGTATATACTATAGTATATAAAATTTCAAGTCCTATATTAAGAATTATTAAAAATATAAACTTGTATGAATTAATTTTTTTAGTATAATTTAGATTGTGGAGGATATTATGAAAAAGAAAATATTTATAACTTTGGGTATAATTTTTGTATTAGCTTGTACTTCAGCTGTTGCTATAGCGGTATCAATGATGAATGCGCCGAAGCATCCGTCTGATTATCATATCGGTATCACTTATGAAGAGGCTGTTGAGGCTTCCGAAAGACCGATGCTTGCCGTATTTTATGTTGATTGGTGCGGATATTGTATGAAATTTATGCCTAAGTTTAATATATTGAGCAAATTATATAAAAATAAATATAATTTTGTAATGGTAAACGTTGAAGATGAAGCAAATGCTAAATTAGTTGAGGACGTTGGTATTGCCGGCTTCCCGACAGTTTATATTCTGGATCCGAAATATGACAACAGAGTCCTTATGCCGAATTTGATATATCAGGATTTAGGCAAATTCAGAGTGGAATTAGACAGATATCTTAGGATAAGAGGTCTTCTGGACAAAGCTTCTGAAAAATAGTCAAAAAAAAAGACCTTGATATTCAAGGCCTATCCGTTTAAATAAGAAGAGAGAGCTTTATATTTATATAAAGTACAACGGCATGAAAAAGTTGCTATTTTAGAATTAAATATTAAGAAATATTACGATGAAAGATATACAAAATTTAAAAGATACCAGAAATGTTGCTATTCAAAAGGTGGGAATTAAGCATTTGGAACTGCCTTTGATAATTCAGCGTAAAAATAATTCAAATCAGGTTGTTTGTGCAAGGGCGCGTGTTAATGTTTCTTTGCCAAAAGATTATAAAGGAACGCACATGTCCAGATTTGTTGAAGTTCTGGCTGAATGGAAAAATAGAAATCTTCTTGGTGTTGATATTAAAGGATGTCTTGAAAAAATCATCAAAAATCTTGATGCGCAGAGCGGTGAGCTGGAATTTAATTTTACTTATTTTTTAGATAAGAAATCTCCTGTTACTGGACTGTCGGCTCCGATGAGCTATGATTGTTCTTTTGAGGGAAGAATTGAGGATGGTGACTATAAATTCATTCTGGGAGTGGTTGTTCCGGTGACAACTCTGTGTCCATGTTCAAAAGAAATTTCCGATAACGGAGCGCATAATCAGCGTGCTTTTATAAAAGTGAAAGTTTCTTATGATGAAAGAGAGCAGGTTTGGCTTGAAGATTTAATTGAATTGATTGAGTCCTGTGCTTCATGTCCTGTTTACCCTCTTTTAAAAAGAGAGGATGAAAAATTCGTAACAGAAAAGGCATGGGATAATCCTAAGTTTGTGGAAGATGTTTTGCGCGATTCTGTTGTGAAACTAAGAAATCATCCTGTTATCAAAGAGTTTGAAGTTGAATGCGAAGCTTTTGAAAGTATTCACAATCATTCTGCCTGGGCTTTTCAGCATGAGATAAAGAACATTTAAAATTTGTATGATACTATTGCATTAATCCCCCAGTTTTCAGCGTTGTTATCTTTTATATCCTGCATGTTATATCTTTGTACTTCAAGTGATACAGAGGTATTTTTAAATTTTTGTGTTACTCCTGCGAATGTCCCGATGCTGTTTGTCCATTTATTTGTTTTAAAATCTATTTGGCCTGTATAATGCGGATTTATGTATATATTTGTGTTTTTACCAACAGGTACATCTACAGATAACGGAGAATACCTAACCTGTATTGATTCTCCTTTGGCAGATTTTATACGGATTCTTAAATTTTGTCCTATATTTCCATGTTTATCATAGTTTATTCCGGATTTAATATCAAAAACTGCTCCTGCGCTTTTATTGAAATCTGTGCCAAAACCTATAAAACCGGAGGCATATCCGCGTTTCCCCGATATTTTTTCTTCAATGCCGGCAACAGTGTAATTTGAACCATCTAACATTTGATAACTTGAAACTGAACAGTTTTGTGTTTTTTGTACAGGCATATATTTTCCCCCTTTTTATATTATCCCCTGTTTATATATAAACGTTTTTTTTGATAAGAAATTGCCCCTTTATTAAAAATATTTAATATTGAATATATTAATAAAACATGTTAAAATAAATATATGAATATTAACCAAGGAGCGAAGTATGATGGGAAAGAGCTTTAAAATGCTTATAAACAGAGGGTTTGACCCAATCGGGGGGGGGGGCACTCAGAGCTTAGTATCAGAATTTCTGACTTGCAAACGAAATGAAAAATGTTATAATAATGATATGATACATCTCTATAAAGAAAAATTATCGGCTTTTACCTTGGCAGAAGTCTTAATCACATTAGGCATAATCGGAGTTGTTGCGGCAATAACAATTCCGACTCTGGTATCAAAATACCAGATGAAAGTATTTGAAACCGCCTTTAAAAAACAGTATTCAGTTCTTCAAAATGCAATAAATTATACTGTTCAGGTTGAAGGAATTTCTGCGTGTTATATCTACTATCCATCCGGAACGGGTTATTATCAATTTGAGCTATCTGATTGTGCCCAATTAAGTGCTAATCTTATTTCATTATTGCAGCTCCAGCCTTTTGAACGTAGTTCTAAATATGTATTACCAACTAAAAACGATGTATTGTCTAACGGCGGCAAGACAGTTAATGATGCGTGTTCTTATGATGCAGTATCAGGCTCCCAGAATACTTATTATACAAAAGACGGTGCTATTATTATATTTCCTGATCAATCAAATCGAAATAATTATACATATATAATTATAGATGTAAATGGTGAAAAAGGGCCTAATAAATGGGGATATGACGTCTTTTTTATGACATTCTCTAATCATAATCAGTATAATTCACAGGAGCAGCGAATCTTTCTGACCGATGAATTTTGTTCATTAGCAGAAAAGGGCGGAAGATTACCGAGGACTATACTTATTAACAAAGAAAAAACAGACGATGATGAGTTTGTAAACATGTGGAAATAAATTTAGCAGCTAATAGCTGACTGTGATATACAAAAATAAGTAGTCTGTATCGCAGATACACATATGTGTAAAGCTGTTTTATTACTGTAGTTTGTACTGATTAATTAAACGTAAACCCGTCAGCTTTGAACCTGTCAATTACCTCCTGTAATTCTTCGTCTGAGCAAACAAAAGATAATCTGAAAAATCCTTCCCCGCATTCCCCGAAAGCATTGCCGGGAACCAGTACAACACCGGATTTTTTCAAAACATCCTCGCAAAATTCAAAGGCAGATTTGTATCTTTCTGGAATAGGAAGCCACAGGTAAAAAGTGGTGTGAGGCACTGATTTTTCGTCAATAGGCCACCCGAGTTCTTTAAAGCCTTTAACCATTATGGACTGTTTTCTCTTGTAGCCTTTATTGCCTTCTTCAATATATTTGTCGCCTTCTTCAGAGTTTAAAATTTCTGCGCAAACCTTTTGAAGCGCCTTGAAAATCCCGTTGTCAATTGTAGATTTACCTTTGCCAAATCGCTGAACAATATCTTTATTTCCGCATACCCAGCCTAATCTCCAGCCTGTAACAGCATATGGCTTTGAAAAACTATAGAATTCTATACCAACATCTTTTGCACCATCTATTTCAAAGATGCTGAAAGGTTTTTCATTTTCAGCAAAATACAAATCACAATAAGCAGCATCGGAAACAAGTAAAATATCATATTTTTTACAGAAATCAATAATTGATTTAATGTATTCTTTTGTGGTGCTTACTCCCATAGGATTATTAGGATAGTTTATGAATACCGCCTTAACGTTTTCCGGTTTGTAGCCGTCTTTTATAATTTGATTGAAAATTGCCTCAACATCAGGTTTGTAATTATTTTCGGCAGTCAGAGGCATTGAATATGCTTTAGCGCCCGAGCATTTTATAAATTGAAGATAAGAGGCATAACATGGATCAGGTACCATTATTACGTCTTTTTCAAATTCATTTTCTTTTGGAGTTGTAATAAATCTTACAAGATTTGCAATACCTTCTTTAGAACCTATCAGAGAAAATATTTCTGTTTCAGGGTCGAGTTCAACTCCGAAACGTTTCTGCATTCTTTGTGCAATAGCTTTTCTGAAATATGGTTCGCCTTTTGGAGTGGAATATGTGTGTATTCCGTCCTCATCCAAAATTTCTTTAAGTCTGTCTATAAGTACTTTGGGAGGATTGGCAGTCGGAGCGCCCATTGAAAGAGAAATAGGTGCTCTGTTTTTTGCTTTTAGCTCGGGGGTAAGCTTTGTAGTTATTTCTTTTAAACGAAACATAATGTATGTATCAAGTGACATTACTTCTTTATTAAAAAGTTTTTCTAAATTCATTTTCCCTTCTTTCTAATTTTCGGTCAGCATCTTCATCGGCCCCTCAAGTGAAGCTGTTACAAATTGTTTTGTATAACCATTATCCTGCTTAAGCATTTCCTCAGGAGTTCCTTCATAAACAATTTTGCCGTCATATAACATTATTACACGGTTTGCGGTTCTTGTAATTGTAGACATCTGGTGGGTAACAACAACTGAAGCAGCATTTGTTTCTTCCTTCAGCCTTACAATATAATCTTCAATAAGAGTTGATGATATCGGATCAAGTCCTGATGTCGGTTCATCATAAAGTATTGAATTTGGTTCAGTAACAATTGCACGTGCAAAACTTACGCGTTTTTGCATTCCGCCTGAAAGTTCCGACGGGAATTTTCTCTCAATCCCTTTTAATCCGACAAGTTCAAGTTTTTCCGCAACTATATTTTTTATTTCTTTCTCTGTATATTTGTTTCTTAAATCTTTTCGTTCTCTTAGTGCAAATGCAATATTGTCAGCTACATTTAGTGAGTCAAACAGGGCAGAGTACTGAAAAACCATTGCAATATCACCTTTTGATGTAATAATTTCCCCGCTGTCGGGTGTAATAAGCCCGCATATAAGTTTTAATATAGTACTTTTGCCTGAACCGGAAAATCCTACTATTGCAAGCGTTTCTCCATTATCAACTTTGAAGGAAACATTGTCAATAACCCGTTTTTCTTCAAATGTTTTTATTAAATTTTTAACTTCTATGCTCATAAATTTATTGTACCTCTTTAAAAGAAAAATGCTATAGCAAAGAACATATCCCAGATTACGATAGCGACAAAAGACCAGACTACTGCTTTATTTGTCGCTTCTCCTACACCTTTTGCACCGCCTTTTGCATAATAACCTGAGGAACAGCTGATAAGTGCAATTGTTCCTCCGAAACAGACAGCTTTTAAAAGACAGACACAAAGATCTTTCATATAAATCCCGAGCCATGCCGAATCAAAAAATGACCTGTAGCCAAGACCTGATGTTAGATTAGATGTTACTGCCCCTGCTATAACCCCTACGGCAGAGGCTATAACTACAACGGGAGGCATCATAAGCATTCCTGCAATTACTCTGGGCACAAACAGATATCTTATAGGGTTAACCTTCAAAACTTCAATGGCATCTATTTGTTCTGTTACCCTCATGGTTGCAATTTCTGAGGCTAATGAAGAACCTATCATTGATATTATTGCAAAACCTGACATAATAACCCCGACTTCTCTTACTATAAGGATTGTCATTAATAGTCCTACAAAATTCCCGCCTCCCTGTTTAACCATTTCAAGTGCGACCTGAGAAGCCACAATAATAGAAGTCATTCCTACAATTGAAAGAGTAATAGGCAGTGATGTTATACCGAATCTATAACATTGTGCAATAACTTCATTTTTTTCTATTTGTCCTTTTAAAATAAATTTAACTACATCAATACCATTTAACGTAATTTTACCGAGCGTGTCTAAAAAGTCCGTAAATTCATTAAACATCCCCGTAAATATTTTATATGTTGCAGATTGTTTATAGTATTTTTGTAGGCTTCCCATTCCTCAATTATACAGGAAATATCTTCTTAATGCAATTTTTTATAAATTTTGTGTTTGTGTTAATATTAATTCTACAGGAGAGGAATATGATAAAAGATTATTTTATAAACGAAATTGAATGTGCTGTTGAAAAAGCTGTTAAAAATAATAAGCTTGGTGCAATGAGCGAATATACAAGAGGAACTCTGAAAGCTGAACGTCCGAAAAACTTGGATTTCGGGGATTATGCGGTTAATGTTTCTCAGCTTGCCAGATTTGCAAAAATTGCACCGCCCCAAATTGCAAATGCGATTCTTGAATATATTGAAAAAGACGATAATGAATATACGGTTATCGGTGGTTTTATAAACTTTAAGGCCGGCAAGAAAATTCTATCCAATCTTGTTGAAGAAATTTTTAAGGCTAAAAAAGAATTTGGTAAACCGGAAAATGTTGAAACAGAAAAAATAATCCTTGAATATGTTTCGGCAAATCCAACAGGCCCTTTTCATATTGGACACGGCCGCTGGGCTGCTATGGGATCGGTTCTTGCAAATTTATTGAAATTCTACGGACATGAGGTCTATCAGGAATTTTATATTAATGATGCAGGCTCTCAAATTCAAAAACTCGGAAACTCTCTTGCTATCAGAATCCGTCAGGAACTCGGTGAGGATATAGATTTCCCTGATAATGAAATTGAAAGAAAAAATTATTATCCCGGAGATTATTTAATTCCTGTTGCCAAAGAATATTTAAAAAATCATAAAGGGCTGCCTGATGATATTCAGGAACTCTGTGATTTTGCAAAAGAATATGAAGAAAAGGTTCAGCGTGACTTATTAGATAAATTTAGAGTTCATTTTGATAACTTTTATTCCGAATTATCTTTGCATAAATCGGGTAAAGTCGAAGAATGCGTAAATAAATTGAAAGCAAGCGGTAAAATTTATAACAAAGACGGTGCTGATTGGTTTAAATCTTCAGATTACGGTGACGATCAAGACCGCGTAATTAAAAAAGCAGACGGTTCAAATACTTATCTTACAGCGGATATTGCATACCATATTGATAAATTGGAACGCGGGTTTGACAGAATGATTAACATCTGGGGAGCAGACCATCATGGTTATGTCGCCCGTGTAAAAGCGTCTATTGAGGCTCTGGGCTATGACCCGGATAAACTTGAAATTCTTTTAGGCCAGCTCGTTAATCTTGTTGTTGACGGTAATGAGGTTAGAATGGGCAAGCGTAAAAATATGGTTACTCTTGAAGATTTGATTGACGAAGTCGGTGTCGATGCAACGCGTTTCTGGATGTCTATGAGAAACATTGACACAACTCTTGATTTTGATATTGAACTTGCGAAGAAAAATTCTGATGAAAACCCTGTTTTCTATGTTCAATATGCACATGCGAGAGCCTGCTCAATTCTAAGAAATGTTATTGCAGAAAAATTAGATACTGAAACAGGTGAAAAATCTCCTGCACCGATGAGCGAAGCTGAATTGGATGATTTAATCAGCGGTTTTAAACCGGAAATGGTGCTTCCGACAATTGATACTGCAAGACAGCTGGTTTTAAAACTTGAAGAATATAAATCTGTTATTAAAAATTCGGCAGAAACACGTCAGGTTTACACAATTTGCAGATATGTTCAGGAACTTGCTTCGGAATTCCATTCTTTCTATAACGCAAACCGTGTAATCTCAGATGATAAAGAAATGATGAAAGCAAGAATTGCACTTGTTTGGAGTGTAAAAACACTTCTTCATAACGCATTGGAGGATATACTTGCAGTTAGCGCACCAGAGAGGATGTGAGCGTGCCGCATATTCTGATACTTACTTTATTATTTCTTTTTATTCTACCGGTTAGTGCAGAAACTTTTCATCTAGATGAATATAATTCAAATGTTTGGCCGATGTGGCAAAGATCAACAACTAAAGGGAATGATGTTGATTTTGGACCATGGATGAGAGAATTTATGAGGCGGTGCAAAATGAATTGGGAACCGCCTAAAGGATGTGAATATCTGCCTGTGATAGTTAGTGTAAAGGTTGACAAACATGGTAAATTACTTGATTGCAAAATATATAAAACTTCAAGGGAACCACGTGCTGATAAAGCTGCAATGAAAGCTGTTGAAGTAACTGCTCCTTTTAGACCTTTACCTGATGAATATAAGGGTGAAAGTGTAGAGATTCAAGTGACATTTGGGTATTAATGAGAATAGCTGATTGCAGCAGTCAGAAGTTCTATAATTTTATTGTAATCTTCTTCTAACACAAGCTTTGAACGAAGCACTTTTGCATTCTCAAAGCCTGACAAATAATATGGATAAAATTTTCGCATGAATTTTATTGCGACATTTTCTCCGCGCAGTTTAATTTCCTCATCCAAATGCCATTTTAACATTTCAAGCCGTTTTTCAAGCGGCGGAACGGGAAGTTTTTCTCCTGTATTCAAATAATGCTCAATGCGTCCGATAAGTGTCGGATCGCCAAGTGCACCTCTGCCTATTGCAACTCCGTCTGCTCCCGAAAGCTCAAGGCATTCAATTGCATTTTCGATTGATGTAATATCACCGTTTGCAAATACCGGAATATCAACATTTTCTCTTAATTTTCGAATTTTAGCCCAGTCAGCTTTGCCTGAATACATTTGAGAACGTGTACGTCCGTGTATTGTTATAAATTCTGCACCGGCTTGCTGCATTTTCTGCCCGAATTCAACATAATTCATCTCATCTGCAGTGTAGCCAAGCCTGAATTTTACGCTTACCGGTTTGTCTGTTCCATCTTTAACCGTTTTAACAAGATCTGATGCAAGTTCGGGGGTTCTCATTAAAGCGCAGCCGTCCTGCCCGCCTACAACTTTTTTTACGGGACAGCCCATATTAATATCAATCATATCTGCATACTGTGTTAAAAATTTGGCTGCCTGTTTCATCATATGCGGTTTATGACCGCTTATTTGATATGAGATAGGAGAATGGTCAGCATCTCGCTTAAGAATTTCTGTACCGCTTCGACCATTGAGTGTCTGTGCCAAATATTCAGAACTTATCATTTCTGTTGTTAAAAGACAGCTTTTTGAATATCTTCTCACAAGGCTTCTTAATACGTAATCAGTTATACCTGCCATTGGAGCAAGTGAAACGCGGCTTTGTATAAGGGGTACTGCTTTATTTACCATTGTTTTCCAGTTCACCTATTCTTGTTTGCGCATATTTTAAGAAATCATCCTGTTCTGTGTATTTAGATGTAAAAGTCTTGTAATAAGGCAGTGCGTTCTTATACTGCCCCAGTGTATCGTAGTCAACTGCGATTAAGTAATTTACTATTGCCAAATCTTGACTTATATTTATTGCTTTTTTGTAATCTGTAATTGCCTCATTATATTTTTTCTGGGTGTCGTAAATCATTCCTCTGTAATAGAGAGCATAAGCATCATTTGGCTCGACTTCAAGAATTTTATTCAGCAAAGCCAGACTTTCGGCATACTTTTCAGAATCAAACAGCGAGATTGCCTGCTCAAGCTCTTGGGATGCAAGCTGTGCGTTGAGACTTTCTAAAAGCTCCTGAGCCTGTTTGTTATCTTTGTTTAGAACAATAGCTTTGTCAGTGTAAATTTTTGCATTATTATAATCTTCTTTATCCACATAAAGGGCCCCTATATAATAGGCAATATCAGAATTTTTCGGAGCTAAATCAAAAGCCTTTTTGTAATAAACTATTGCGTTGTCAATATCGTCCATATTTTGATATGCGGAAGCAGCCCCTAACATTGAATCCGATGTTGGCGGCTGGATTTTTAAATATTCATTTATAGCGTTTTGATAATCTTTATTATTGAAGTATTCTGCGGCTGCTGCAAGTTTTTCATCCGTTGATTGGGCGCTGATTGATTTGATTGCGTCTTTTACCTGTGCGTTATTCGGGAATTTTGTATTTGCTGTATTTAATGTCGCAAGCGCAGTATCGTAATTTTGGCTTTGCCCCTGAGCTATTGCAAGATTTACGTAAACTTCAGGATTGGAAGGGGTAAGTTTAATAACTTCACCATATATTGCAATTGAATCCGTAAGTTTGTTTTGTTTATGCAGATCAAGTGCATAGTTGTATAAAATGTCTGCTGCATTTTGCGGATTGTTTTTCTTTATGTAGTCTACAAATTGTGCGGCCGTCATTGTCCCGCGAACTATGTTAATCATTTCATTCTGAGCGACCTGATTTCCCGGATCAAGTGTGAGGACTTTTTTATAAAGATCTGTTGCTTTTTTATCTTCCCCTATCGCTGCAAGTGACTGTGCCTTATAAAGATTGGCCAGAACATTGTCAGGGTAAATAGTCAGTACAGAATCATAAGCAGTTATTGCCGTTTTAAAATCGCCTTTTTGCTGATAAAGTGTTCCTACATTAATTCTTGTATTTACATTGGAAGGGTCAAGATATTCGGCTTTTGAATAATATCTTAATGCCTCATCAAAGTTTCCTTCTTTTTGCATAATTGCACCTAAATTCGCTGTAACAGAAGCATCTTGAGGAGATTCTTCCAATTTTCTTTTGTAAATTCTCTCCAGCGAATACAAAATATCTTTATTATCATCTGTTTTTGAAAGAATATAGTTATATTCCTGAACAGCTTCATCTTCAGAACCCAATTTGTCAAGGATTTTTGCATAAGAAAGTCTTAAATCAATGTCAGAAGGAGCAACAGCAACCGCTTTCTTGTAATATTCGGAAGCTTTCGGATCATTACCGAGAAGCTTCATAATATCACCTGTCTGTTGAAAACTATCTTTAAGTAAATTCTTGTCTGATAGTGATTGGTTAAATTCGTATCCGGCAGCTGCGAAATTCCCTTCTGCTCTCAGTTGTTTAGCAGTATTAAACCGGTTTTGGGCAGTCGTATCAAAGTTTATTTCATTTAAGCACTTATTAAGATTTGAGGTAACCTGTACAATTGCCTGTGATGAGTTTTTTACCTGATTAGGATTCGGGTAGTATAAAAGATAAAAAAGCGCTGCACGATAATCGTCTGCTGCTTTAGCATAATCCTTGTCAGTATTGGCATAATATGTGCCGCGTGCCAGATAAGAATTTATTAACCCTATTCTTGCGGAATTATCCATATAATTTATTCGCAAGGCGCTTTTAAATTCTGTGATTGCACCTGAATATTGATAATTGGACAAATATTGCTGTCCGAGATCAAAATGTTGTTTAAAGTCTGCAAATGCCGGCAGTGAAATGCTTGTTGTTACAGCCAGTACGCACAATAATTTAAAAAATTTATTCATATACTAATCCCTCATCACAACAATTTTAATAAACTTATTATTGCATGAACATCGACATTTTACTATATTTTTTAA
Source organism: Candidatus Gastranaerophilales bacterium (assembly GCA_944324015.1). Lineage (GTDB taxonomy): Bacteria > Cyanobacteriota > Vampirovibrionia > Gastranaerophilales > Gastranaerophilaceae > Stercorousia. Next base: position 23,196 of record CALUUR010000013.1, on the reverse strand, counting down.
TAAAAAAAGAAGACTTAAAATTAAGTCTTCTTTTTTTAAACTAACATACAAATTTTCTTCATCATTCAAAGTCTGTTTTTGAGACAAAAGTCATAACATCATCAAACAAAATTTGAATGGGCAGTGTCATATCAAACTGCAGATACTCGCCGTTGTTTACTTCCAAAAACACTTCCGGCTCTTTTGTGTCGACCATTAATTCATTCATAACATACTCCTTTATTTTTGCAGGTTTGCATTATAATTATCGGCATAAAAAATTTAAAACTTTAATACTTTTTTATGTGTTTTTATGAAAATTTCTGATTTTGTTTGTGTTTGCAGTATTTATTTTTATATTTACATTTTGTTACAAAAAAAAAACCTTAATAAATATGGAAAAAATGCAATTTTGTGCTACCATAATACTTGTGAGTACAATATAGGAGATACAACAATAGCACCAAACGACCATAGAAACAATAAAAATCAGGCAATTATGAATGAACGTATACGTTCAAAAGAAGTAAGATTGATAGATCAGGACGGGCAAAATCATGGTATAATACCTACTTCTAAAGCTCTACAGATGGCCTATGACGCTGATTTGGATCTGGTTTTAATTAACCCCAATCAAGAACCGCCTGTTGCTAAAATATTAAATTACGGTAAATACAAATACGAACAGGAAAAACGCGCTAAAGAAGCAAAGAAAAAACAGCATACCGTAGAAATTAAAGAAATTAAAATAAGATATAAAATAGATACACATGACTATCAAGTACGCATAAAAAGTATTGAAAAATTTATTGCACAAGGTAATAAAGTTAAAATTGTTGTTATGTTGAGAGGTCGTGAAATGCAGCATTCTAATCTGGCATTTGACCTTGCGAACCGTTTTGTTGCCGATATGCAAAATTTGCCGGTTGTAGTTGAGAAAAAACCTCAGCTCGAAGGTAGAAATGTTACTTTATACCTTGCACCTCAAACTTAATAAAAAAGTTCTTGACTGAAATTTTTCAGCCTGTATAATTAAAAACGTGGCAATTAAATATTTAAAACCATTTATCCCAAAAGAATATTTTTTTGCCTCAACCTTTTTAAAGGTAATATTTGATAATTACATATAAAAATGCCGCGTTAGCTCAGTTGGTAGAGCAAGGGACTGAAAATCCCTGTGTCCTTGGTTCGATTCCGAGACGCGGCATTTTTTTGTTTTGTAAATTTTTATTAAATAACGGCAAATTTTTTATTTTTGATGTTTTTTCTTTGCAGGAGAAAGTAGTATGATTAATATAACAGGCGTAAAATACCCTATAAATAACAAATATAATAGCTTTAATAAAAAAAATGTTTCTAAAACAGATGCAAATTTTACTTACTCCGATGAGTTTTTAGATATTCCTGTTGATATAAAATTAAACTATTTTGTTCCGTTTACCGGAAATTCTTCTAAAAATTCTACGAAAATGTCTAAGCTGGATAATATTCTGTATTATGCGGATACCCCGACTAAAAAATTTTTATCATCTTTAAAGCAGGAAGCTAAAGATACAGGATATAACAATATTACAACTATGCATGTAATAAAACACGGGTTAATGGATTTATATGACTATCTGGATGAATTAAATTCAGGTCATGTTGATTTGTCAACAAATGATAGGCCGGAGTTTGCAGATATTATAATCGATAGTAGCGGTTCAAATATATTTTCAAATTCTGAGTTGAGGGAAAAGTTTAAAAAACTCATTTCCAAAAATATTAAAGATGTTGAAAAAATTCTAAAGATTAATAAACCTAAAAGTTCTAATATTTCATCTGATATATCTTTATCTGATGATTTAGTTGATGCTGTCTGGGGAGTAAGAGATGAAGACAGTCCTATAGATATGTATTCTTTAATGGCCGGTGTTATTGCAAGTCCTGATGATATAACTTCTGATTTTGTCAATCAGTTTTTAACCGGTATAAACAAACTTGCTATGATTAATGACTTGCCTCTCGGGAAAAGAACCCCATTTAGCATATATAATAAAAAGGCGGAAAATGTATTAAAAAATATTTCTTTAGGTAACGAAATATTTGTGACTTACGATCCGTCTAAAGAAACTCCGCAGCCATTTATAGATACAATTTTTAGCGTTGTTAAAAATAGTAAGAAAAATTTATCTATTACAGAGTTTAATGAGTATGCAAGACCTGAATTTTTTGTTCAGCAAATAAATACTCTGGCTAAGGACAAATCAAAAGAGCATATTGTAATTGCAAATCCTATTGCTATGATAATGCTTGGCGGGGTTCAAGCTGACGCAGAAAATAAATTTGTTGTCCCGCCTTATTTTTTGCAAACAATACTTAAACACCCTTCAAATATAAAGTTTTTGTTTTACAGTACAAAAGATAATTATTATTCAATGCTTAATTCCGGGGCATCAATAATGTTTTCTAATTTTGAAGAAGCAGCATTACCTAACTTAAGCACTGAGCAAATGGTTAAGGCTTTTAAAGAGAATCCTTTATTAATGAAAGATATTCAGAAACCTTTTTCAAGAAATGCTATAGAAAAAGTGATTGTTGCTTCTGCTCAGATGGATGGGGCTTTCCCTTTAAAGACACTTTCTCTTATGAAAAAAATTGTGAGCTATTATATTGACAAAAAAGAGATTAACGACACAGACGTTGCTAATTATTTGAAGGAAGCTACAAATTTATTCAAAAAATCTTCTGATGACAGCTCAATTGAAATTTCTTTTGAGACAGGCAAGCGTTTAAAAGATTTAATAGGTAAAGAGTCTACCAAAAAAGAGGCTGCATCTATTGTAAAGCAGATTAAATCTGGCAAAATGGGTACAAAGGGTATAGTAATATATTCACAGGACGGCTCACCCGGCAGCGGAAGAAGATATACTGCCAAGGTAATTGCCGGAGAAGCAAAAGTCCCTTATATTGAGATTAATACAATGGACTTTGGTACAAAAGAAGTTGATCTTTTCGGCGGCGGTGCACTTTCACCGGAAGCGTCTATGAAAAAGTTATTTTCTATTGTTAAAACTCAGGCTGAGGCAAACCCGAAAAAATCAGCGGTGTTATTTATAGAAAATTTTGAATATTTTTCAGTTGGCGAACTCGTATCTTATTATCACCAAAAGGCCATGGCGCAGTTGTTACGTGAAATGGAAAAAGCTGATAAGGCAGGTTTAAATATTCTGGTTGCCGGTTCTGTTGCCAGTCCTGATTTAATAGGAGAAGCTACAATGAAATCATTCAAGTTTGTAGATAGTGTTGAGGTTTCTTCTCCTGCATATAACAAAGAAGAACGCGCTCAGATTATTAAACGTGCCATAAAAGATGCAAAGATTAAACTTGCTGGAACAGAGGAAGAACAAAAAAATGCAATTGATTCTACTGCAGCTTTTACGCATGGTTTTCCATTTATATATTTGAAAAATTTAGTAAAAAAGGCCCAATCTGTAGCAGTAGAAAGAGGGCATAAAGCTGTTTCGAAAGCTGACCTGACAGAGGCTTATCTGCAGATTACAACGGGAAGACCGGCTATTAATCACATTGAAGAACACGAAAAACAGGTTGTTGCCTCACATGAGTGCGGACATGCCACAAATTTAGAAGTAATGAATAATATTGCTAAAACAATCGGAAAACCGTGGCACATTCCTGATAAAGTTAATTTTATTACACTTGATCCAAGAGGTGTATATGGGGGTGCAGTTTACCACGGACGAGATAAAAACAGGGAAATGTCATTTGAAAATGTTTTTGCCTCAATTGTATGTTCATTTGGCGGTAATTCGGCAGAAAATTTATTTTTCGGAATGGATGGGTCATTAGGAATAAGCGGTGATATGGAATCTGTCAGAGATTATGCTGATATAATGGTTAAATCTTTTGGAATGGGAGTTAATACCGGTAAAATGGTGATTGACCGGAATGAAGAAGTCTCTGAAAATTTAAAATCATTGATTGAAAAGGATGAAAGGGTAATTATAAATAATGCCAGAATGGTTTCTGATTTAATAACTGAAATTTATGCTGATTTTAATCGACAATTTACTTCAAAGTATGCACCGCTTGTTGGTACCGGTGAATGTATAATGGACGGTGATGAGTTCAGAAAAGCTCTGGTCAAATGGAAATCTGAACAAACGCCTGAAAAACAAAAAGAGTTAAAACTTTGTGATGAGGCAATCCTAAAGATTATTAATGCAACAAAAAAGGGAATCACAGTAAGAAAAGAAGAATAATTATATGGTGTTATTGTTTATCCAATCAAGATAATTCTTTCCTCCGTTTGTGATATCAAAAGATATTATTTCCGGTACTTCATAGGGATGAAACTCCACAATTTTGTTTTTTACATTTTCAAATAATTCTTTTTTTGTTTTTATAATCATTAAGTATTCATCATCTTCAGTTATTTCATTATTCCAGCTGTAGACAGATTTAATCTGCGGGATTATATTAACACAAGCTGCAAGTTTGTCTTTGACGAGCGTATTTGCAATAAGTTTTGCATTTTCAATGCTGTTTGTATTAGATAAAATGATTATATATTTCATTTGTTTCCCTTATTAATATAAAATTTATATCCGAGTACAGTAATTTGTTTTATTTTAATTCCATTTTCCTTTTTATTTTTAATTGAAAATATTTGGGATATGAAATTCTGTAATAATCTTTTGTACTTTTCGAAATTATTTTTTACAGTATAGATGTTATATCCGTATTCGTCAACTGCTATTGTTAAAATTCTTTCATATACATGCGCAAGTGTGCTGATTGTTTTAGTTTCTTTTGACAGTTCAAACCTATTGTTATCAATATCAACATTCTGTAAAAATTTGAATATGTTGCTTCTTGCAAAAAACATTGTTCCGGCGCAATAATATTGATAATTACTTTTAAAATTTAAATATTTTAATTCTTCTTCCAGCAAAAAGGTATCTTCAGGCAGGGAGTTTCCTAATTTCCAACAAAGTATTTCGCTGAATAACATCCCAATCTGCGGTTTATTGTCAAGAATTTTAAGATTTTTTATAAATTGTTTTTTTGTTTTTAGCAGCGGATTAATCAGCTGATTTCTCCACCAATATCCGGATTTGTTGTACTCACCAACCCAAAATTTTTTCTGTTTATTTTTTGTATGGATTTTTAATACATAATCATATTCATTGAGGTTAACTGATTTTATAACATTGATAAATGGTAATACATCATATCCTCGATTTTCAACCTGTATGAAGTGTGTATCATGTTTCAATTTTAGGAATTTTTGTCTTTGAATATTATCAAGAGTGCAGTATGTTAAAAACAGATCCCAGTTGCAGTCTGTGATGTTGCGGAGTTTTTCTATCATATAATCAGTCTGATCTTGATAATAAAGATGAAGATGTACTAATATTTTTTTATTATTCATGTTAAAAACCTTAAATTATAAATTTATTAATATTAATTTTTTTCCCTAATATACAAATAAAAGCTTCCCGTTTCTTTTTATGGATATTCACATCTATAAAAAATTTCCGTAAAGATTTATATTGTATTGTTTTGTCAATTAGAAATTTAGCAGCTTTTGATGACCTGCCTTTAGAAATAAAAAGAAAATCCTGCTTTTTACAAAATAAAAATTGGAATAAGTTATACGCTGGTGCGCATTCTTTAATATTTTTTTCATTCCCGATATTGCTGTATGGGATACTGCCCAGAATTTCTGCGGTTTCTTTATCAATAGCAGTTGTAATGTAATTAAAATAAGAAAAATAAAAATCAATTTGATTAAGTGAAATTCCTAAGTTTTGTTCTAAGCGGATAATTGATTTAGTAAAATCAAAAATCCCTTTTATATATTGTTCAAATCCCCAGCTTATTAAATTTTTATTATTGATTTTTTCACGGACAGGTATGATTTTGTCATTTTCTGCTGTGTATCCGATTGTTTGTCCTTCTGTATTTCTGCATAAAAGTTCAAGCCAGTAGTGTTTGTATTTGTTTGAACACATAAAGATTCTTTTTAATGAATTTTTACATTCACTTAGATTAATCTCACAGCAAAAATAAAAAGTATTCAACTGCCCTCTATATAAGTCGGATATTATACTCAATAAAATATCCTGACTCCTGCCGGAACCGTTAAAATCTACAAATGCAAAGTTGTTTTTTGAAAAATCAATTTCTTGTTTTAAATAATTGATTAAATTTTTTCTGTTTTCTGAATGTTTATTTAGTAAAAATGTTTTAAATTCAGGATTATCAAGCAGTCTTGTTTGTATTAATCTTCTGATTTTTCTGCTTAAAATTTTATTGCTGCATTTGATTTTTGAAAATCGTTCAAATTCTTCTTTGTTAATTCCTAATCTGTGAGTTATATCAATCGGAGTCAATTTTTCGTAAAATTCCGTCAGGACATAATTTATAAAGTTTTCAACGGTGTTTTCTGCCGGTATTCTCCAGGCTTTTCTTGAGCCGTACAGATAATGAGTTTTTAATGGAAAATTTTTTTCTTGTATTATTATGTCTGCGATTAATTTAGGTATATATCCGTCACGGGCGATAAAATAAAGATGTTCTATATTATCTTTTAATGCATTTTCAATAATCCAGTTTACATAGGAATATAAAATAGGACCGGTAAATGAGGCTCCAAAATTATATACATTATTATTTGATTTAATTCTTAGATTTTTTGCAGTACCTGATATGTATTCTGTTGTGAGATTATCATTTTCCAGAGCATATTTTTCATATCCTTTAAGCTTCGGGTAATTGTAAAGGCTCGATTTAATTTTAATATATCTTGCACTATTGAAATCAGCATTTATATTATCGCCTGTATGAAACCAGTTTTGCGGTCTTAGTTCCTCTCTGATAACTTTATATAAATCTGATTTTGATTTTGTTTTTCTGTGCTCACAGGATACATATATTTTAATACTCTCAAAAACCGGGTCTATTTGCGTAAGGATTTTTTTTAAAGTTTCTGAGCTGTGATACATGTCAGAAATTAAAATAACCTGTTCATTCTTATTAACAAGAGTTTTAAGTTTTTGTATATTTTCATCAACAGGGATAAGATTTTGAATTTCACACTGAACTTCTAAATTTTTCAGGAAATCGGTTTCACTATTTGTTAGGCTGTGATTTATCTGAATTCTTTCATATATTTCGTCAAATGTTATGTCTTGATATTTTTTTGTTTTATATAACCATACTCTGATAAAATCTTCGGTTTCGCACCTGATATTTTTAAAATTTTCTCTAAAGTATTTACTGTATGCGTTATTATCTTTTAGTAATTCCTGCATTAAAAGAAAAATACCTTTAGGCGTTGCTGTTTTTCTTGTAACAAGTGTGTCAAATATGTCAAAAGAGTATAATGTAGTTGTTAGATTTTTTGTTTTCAGACTCTGCATAACTTTTTATATTACCTCGTTTCCGAATAGTGTTATGCTTAGCCTGCCGTTTCTGAAATGAATTGAGAGTATATTTTTTCTAATTTTATTAAATTTTCTTCTTCTTTCAATATTTTTTAGCAGCTTAAGATACTTATCAGGAGAGTTAATAAGAGTTAGAAATTCTTTTTTCTTAATTTTTTTGAAAAATTCATCTCCTAAAAGGCCTGTATTATATTCTTCCCTGAAATGTTCGGAAAACACTTTTACAAATTCAGGCTTAACTGAGTCGTCAATTCTTAAAACAGAGCTGACATACCCGTTATAGCGGTTAATTTCTTCCTGAATTTTATATTCAAATTTTAGTTGAGGGTATTCATCTAAAAATCGGTCAATTTCATTGTATTCATCACATACACAGTAAACTTTTGTTTTACTTTTTACGGAAGAATTCATATTGTCCTGTCTGTAATAGAGATATGCTTTATCTGTTAAGATTACACGTTCGGCAAGTGCAAATACTTTGAAGGAAAAAGCTAAATCCTGATAGCTTGCTCCCGGAGTTTCAAGAAATCTGATGTTGTATTTATTTAGAAAATCTCTTTTATAAATGGCACTCCAAACAGACGGATCAATGCGCAAAAGGCTTTTATCCTGTTTTGAGTTTGTGAGTTTAAAAGCTTTTGCAGGAGAAATTCTGTTGTTTTTTCTTGAAAATTTATTCTTGCTCCAATAGTGGTACCAGTCACTTTTTACGATGTCTGCATCGTTTTCTTTTGCTGTTTTATATAAATCCTCAAACATGTTTTTATCTGCAAAGTCATCCGATTCTATAATGCCGATGTATTCACCTGTTGAGGCGTTTATTCCAATATTCATTGTATTTCCGTAGCCGGAATTTGCTTTGTTTATAACAATAATTCGTTTATCTTTTTGTGCATAGTTATTCAGTATTTCAAGCGAAGAATCGGTAGATCCGTCATTCACACAGATAATTTCTATATCTTCAAGAGTCTGATTAATTATACTATCCAAACATTCTGTTAAATATTTTTCAACATTATAAACAGGTACAACAACACTGACTTTAGCCATTATTTATCTCCTCAAACAAATTCATTGCTCTTTCTGCTGCTTTATCCATATCATAATACCTGTAGTCGCCGAGACGTCCAAGAAAATAGACGTTTTGAGGCCTTTCTTTCAGGTATTTTTCATAAAGTTTGATATTTTCATCATTACAAATCGGGTAATATCTTTCATTTTTACCGTTTTCAAAATATTGGGAATATTCTTTGGCTATAACAGTTTTTTCGGTTTTGTCACTCAGGTAATATTTGTATTCGTGAATTCTTGTAAAATCGTAATTGCAAGGATAATTTACAACAGCATTTTTTTGATAAAATTCTCTGTCATGGGTTTCAAATTTAAAATGAACGCTTCTGTAAGGCAATTCTCCGTATTTATAATCAAAGAATTCATCAATTGAGCCTGTATAAAATATTCTGAATTCATTCATTAAATCGGGGGTTTCAGAAGCAAATGCTTTAAAATCAGTGTTTAATTTTATTTCTATGTTCGGGTGATTTAGAATATTTTCAACCATTTTGGTATAACCGTTTAATGGGATTCCCTGATATTTATCCTGAAAATATCTGTTATCTTTGCTTATATAAACAGGGACACGGGCGGTTACGGCTGAGTCAAGTTCATTCGGGTTTTTGCCCCATTGTTTTGCCGTATAGTGAAGAAATACTTTCTCATATATATATTCAGCTAGAAATTGCAAATCTTTATCATCCTGTTTTTGAAATTCAAGTATAGGAACTTTGGTATTGTATTCAAATTTATTAAGCAGTTTTTCTTCCAATCTTAGGGCAAGAGTTTGCGGGAAAACGTCGTATAAAGTGTTTATATTAAATGGTATTGTCGTTTCAATTCCGTCAATTATTGTAACAACTCTGTGCATATATGTGTTAAATGATGTAAATCTGTTTAAAAATTTCCATACTTTTTCATTATTCGTATGGAAAATATGGGAACCGTATTTGTGGACACATATTCCGTTATTGTCATTGTAGTCGTATATATTTCCTGCAATGTGATTTTTTCTGTCAATTACAAGAACTTTTTCTCCATTATCCGCAAGAACTCGTGCAATAACAGCACCTGACAGCCCGCATCCCGTAACTAGATTTTTACTATAATTTATCATACACTCTCTTAAGGATAATATTATAAAAACAAATATTTGTCCAGAGAATATAAAAGATTAGTAAACCATTTTCCAGTTGTTTTCTTCGAGTTTTGTTAAACACCCTTCTCCGAATGCAGAAGTCGTACAGCTGTTAGTGGATCCTGTATTGTCATCGTCGTCATCTTTTTCCGGTTTGTCTCCTCTCAGCGTTCCTGTTCTGTCTATATAGAAGGTAAACATATCTCTACCACCGATATTTGGTTTTTCAGAACCGTTTGAATCCATTATTACCTTAAGATAAGGCCTTGCGCTGGAATTTGTATCTTCTCCGTTAGTAAATGCTGTAACACAAATAGATGAAGAATTGGCAAGAACATATGATTTTTCGGAACAACTCATTGTACTGCTATTGCCGCTTATTGCTCTGTAGCTTGTGCCGGCAAAGCAGCTGTTTGTAGTGTTATCTTCATCATTTTTTTCACAAGTTTTTGTTGTTTTTAAATAAGAAGTTACAAAAGAATCAATGTCATTAAATATATCTGTTCCGGCAAGGGTAGATTTTCCTTGTTCTGTTATATACATATCAATAGCATTTGCAAATTCTTGTGACGCTTTTCTTATTTGAACTTCCTGAGCTTCCTTCTGGTAATTTTTCATTAAATCCGGAACAGTTAGCGCAGAGATTATACCTATTATACTTAATGTAATTAAAACTTCAGTTAGTGTAAATGCTGATTTTTTTGTCATATCATTACCTCTTTTAATAATTCATTTTCCAATCATCGTTTAGAATTTTCCCCAAACACCCTTCCCCAACAGAGGAACTAATGCATTTTTTCGCAAGTTCGGCACGCAATTCATTTAATGTTTTCCCTTTATCATTACTTGCTTCCTCGGTTAAGTAATTACCTTCTGCGCCGTCATCAATTGTTTGGTAATCATAAATAAATAATGAAAACATATCTCTACCGCCGATATTAGGTTTTTCAGTTCCGTTTACATCAAGATAAATTCGTGCAGGCTGAGCATCTTTAGCCTCAATTCCTTCATCGTCATCGGCTTCTTTTGCGGTATCTGCCGGAATTAAGCATATAGCTGCCCCGCCTTTAACTATAACACTATATCCATCCGCACAGCTAAAGTTTTTCGCTGTACCGCTTATAGATCTGTATTGAGCGGCAAAACACGGTTGAGCTGTTGTTCCGCATGATTTTATTATTGTATAATATTTACTTAAAAACTCTCCGGCGGTCTCATCTATTGTTTCACTTCCTTGCAGGCTTAAACTGGATTTATAAAAATTTTTATTATAAGCTTCTGTACTCAATACAAGCATATTTTCCTGCAGTTCAACATAATTTTTTTTCAGTAATGTGAGCATTGCCTGTTTTTGATATTTTGAAACAACAGCAGGTATCGTAATAATAGTTACTATGCCTATAACTGCCATTGCTATCATCACTTCAGAAACGGTAAATCCAAAAATTTTTTTTATTTTCATATAAAAATTCTAATCCATTAAATAACTATTTTTAGTATAACCTTTTTAACCTAAAAAGTCAATTGTTTCAGGTTTAAACCTCTATAAACAGACGCTGTCCGACTATATTTTGTTTTCCGTTGTAGTAGCCGGCAAAATACCCGCCTCTTACAGGAGAATTTTTAGCATAATTATTCAGGCTGTTGCCGTTATAATTTACAAAGGGATTATTGCTGTAAGGGTTGTTGCTTCTTACCGGAGCAGTAACCTGTGTTGACTGTGGAATAAACATTTGTGACAATAAATTTGCAATACCTGCCATTTCTACGTAACCTCACTTCCTAAGGTAAATTTAATTATTATTCAAACTTTGTCATTATTATATCATAATTTTTTTTTAAATTTTAATATTTCTTAATAAAATCATTTATAAAGATGATAAATATTTATTTATTATCATTTTTTGTGAATTATCTTTATTTATTACCAGATTTGTTGTATAATCAATTTATGGCTGATAATGTAAAAAAGGTTTTAATTGTAGGAGCGTCCGCAAAGGAATATGCTCTGGTTAAAAAGTTTAAAAATTATGGCTGCGAAATTTTTGTCGCTCCGGGGAATTCTGCGATTGCTGAAATTGCAGATTGTGTTGATATCAGAGAAGAAAATGTTGACGACCTTCTGGCTTTTGCCGTAAAAAATTCAATAAATCTTACTATTGTATCTTCGGAAACAGCAATAAAAAAGAATATCGGGGAACTCTTTCAGGCTAATGAACAGCTTATCTTTGCTCCATCAGCAAAAAGTGCAGAATTTGCATTGAGCAGGTCAGCGGCTAAAAAATTTTTGTATAAATTAAGAATTCCTACCCCGCGTTTTGCTGTTTTTGATAAGCCGCAGCTAGCAATTGATTATTTAAAAAATGCTCCTATGCCTCAGGTTATAAGAACTGATGAAAATACCCGCGGTAATGACAGACTTGTTTGTACAACGTTTATATCTTCTAAAACTTTTGTGGAAGATTTATTTGCAAGAAATGAGAAAAAAGTTGTATTGGAAGATTATGTATTCGGTCATGAATTTACAATGTATGTTGTAACTGACGGTTACCATGCACTTCCCCTTGCTGTTGTTGCAAATTATAAATTTATGGAAAACGGGGACGGAGGAATATTAACCGATGGTATAGGCGCTTTTACGCCTGATTATAAAGTGTCTAAGGAAATTGAAGCTTCTTTAATGAAAAATGTTGTTAATAACGTACTTGTGTCACTTCAAAAAAAAGAAACGCCTTATCTCGGCATTCTTGGTATTAATTGTGTTTTAAAAGAGGACGGGAAGTATGTCGTATTAGATTTTACTCCGTTTTTATCAGATCATGATTCAGACGCAGTTTTAAATCTTGTTGATGAAAATTTATTGACATTATTTGAGGCATGTGCTGTAGGATCTTTTGCGGACGATTATCAAAATATCAGTGTATCTGATAATGCCTCTGTTTCGTGTGTATTGTCTTCACGCTGTGACGGTAATGTAATAACAGGTTTGGAGCTTGTTGATTCAGATATAACACATTTTCCTGTCAGAAAAAATGAATATCTTGAGTATGAAACAATTAAAGGTAAGACGCTTGTTCTTACAAAAACTGCAAAAACCCTTTCAAGAGCAAGAAAATATTTGTATGAAGATATTGAGCTTATAAACTTTGATACAAAAAAATACCGTAATGATATTTGCAAGCAGGTTGAAAATTTTTAAATCTTCATTATATATAAAAATATGAAGAATTATTATTCTATTCTTGGAGTTACACCTGACAGTTCTGATGCGGAAATTAAGACTGCATACAGACATCTGGCACGCAAATATCATCCGGATGTTAATCCTTCCGGAGCCCAGATGTTTAAGTATATTTCTGAGGCTTACGAAACTCTTTCCGACCCTAAAAAAAGAATGCAGTATGATACAGTGAACGGATTTTTTAAATCTTGCAGCAAGGAAGAAAATGTCCATACTTCTTCCAAACAGGCCCAGGAAGAATACAAAAAAAATGCATCTTCTGAAATTAAACAAAAAGCAGAGTTTTCAAAGAAAATTAATGATATATTTGAAGAATTTTCAAAGCCAAGACCTAAAAAGGAAAAATCTTTTCCTAAAAAGGGAGCCGATATTCTTGAAGAAATTTCTATTCCGTTGAAAGATGCCGTAAGAGGCTCTGAACGTGTTGTCAATGTTATGCATACAACTCAATGCCCCAGATGTAAGGGCAGAAAATTTATTAACGGCGCAGCATGTCCTTTTTGCAAAGGTACAGGTGAAAAAAGCGAACACAGAAAAATAATCGTTAAAATTCCTAAAAATATAAAAAACGGAACAAAACTGCGTATTCCATCAGAAGGAAATCCGGGTGAAAACGGCGGTAAGAACGGAGATTTATATATAAAAATTAAAATTGAACCTAATTCCAGAATGCAGTTTGACGGCCCCAATGTAATATATAATGTTCCTGTTATGCCGTTTGAAGCAGTATTGGGCGGAAATGTCTCAGTCCCTGCTTTTGAAGGGAACCTTTCTCTTAATATTCCTCCAAGAACTCATTCCGGGCAGAAATTTCGCCTTGCAGGACAGGGGTTAAAGCAAAACGGAAAAATCGGAGACATGATTGTCGTAGTGCATATTGAAATTCCCTCTTCTTTGTCGGATGATGAAATCAGGCTTTATGAAAAGCTAAAAAAATTGTCCTCGAAAAATATTAGAGAGAATTTGTTAAATGAATAAGGTTAAGATTAAAGAAATTTTTGAATCTATTCAGGGTGAGGGCCCTTATGTCGGTTATAAGCAGCTGTTTATAAGATTTTGTAATTGTAATTTAAAATGTAATTACTGTGATACGGAATTTTCTTCAAATTCGGATTATATTGAGTACGACCCTTGTACTCTTGCAGAGATTGTGAACGGTTACAAACATTTCCACTCTGTTTCTTTAACAGGTGGTGAGCCCCTTTTATCAATGGAATTCTTAAAAGAATTTTTACCGCTTGTTAATAAAAAAATTTATTTGGAAACTAATGCAACTCTTGCTGACAGGTTTCTAGAAATTAAGCGGTTTATTGATATAGTTTCTGCGGATATAAAACTTGAAAGTGCAACGGGGATTAAAAATTCATATAAATTCCATGACAAATTTTTTGAGGCCTGTAAAGGAACAGAGACCTTTGCTAAAATTGTTTTTAATGGCGAAATTACCGATTTTGAAATAGACAAATGCTGCGAAATCGGGAAAAAGTTCGGGATTGAACTTATTTTGCAGCCTGAAATGTCGGGCGATATAATGTCTGTTACTTCGGACTTTGCATCAACAGTACTTGATAGATTCCTTGAAAAATATGATAAATGCAGATTAATTCCGCAGGTTCATAAGTTTTTAGATGTCAGATAACTTTTTTTTGTGTATAATACTGTAAGAAGTCTTATGTAAAGGATATTAAAGATGGCTGTAAAAAAAGTTCTACAATACGGAGAAAAAAGTTTGAGAGAGCCTTCAAAAGAGGTTCATAAAGTTTCTAAAAAAATTCAGGATTTAGTGCAGGATCTGCTGGATACAATGTACGCTAAAAACGGCGTTGGAATGGCTGCTCCTCAAATAGGGGTTAATTACAGGGTATTTGTTGTTGATGTTTCTAAAAATGACGAACCTTTAAATCCTCTGGTGTTTATAAATCCGAAAATTATAAAAAAAACCGGTGCAATAGTTGCTCAGGAAGGCTGTATCAGTTTCCCTGAGGCTTATACTGATGTAAAACGTTATAAAAATATTATGGTAAAGGCTCTTGATATCCATGGGCGCTCTTTTGTTATGGAGGCTAAAGACGGTTCTCTTCTCGCACGTGCAATTCAGCATGAAAATGATCATCTTGACGGCATTCTTTTTATAGATCACTGCGTCAACAGATTTGAAACCGATGAAATTCTTGCCAAACACCATCTGCCGCCTGTTGAACCTGATAAGATTATAAATGAACCGGATATTGATGAGGAATTGAAAAAAGAGCATGATTAATATTGTATTTTTTGGAACTCCGAAAATTGCGTTGAAATCGCTTGAATATTTGTATAACTCTAAAGAGATTAATGTTCTTGCTGTTGTAACTCAGCCTGATAAGCCGGCAGGACGCGGGCATAAACTTTCTATGTCGCCTATAAAAGAATTTGCCCTTGAAAAGGGGCTGCCTGTTTTTCAGCCTAAATCAATACGTAAAGAACCTGATATTCAAAATGCATTAAAAAATTTAAATCCTGATTTTTTTGTGACTTTTGCTTTCGGACAAATTTTATCGCAAGATGTTTTGGATATCCCGAAATTTGAAACAATTAATCTTCATGCATCGCTTTTGCCAAAATACAGAGGAGCAAATCCTATTCAGCGTGCTATTATTAACGGCGACAAACAGACAGGTATTTGTACTATGATTACCGAGTTAGGGTTGGATTGCGGTGATGTCTGCTTAAAAGAGGTTATTGATATAGATGATGAGATGACCTGCGTTGATTTATTTGAAATTATTGCGGAAAAATCACCAGAGTTGATTGAAAAAACACTTATAGGGCTTGTTAATAAAACGATATCTCCTCAAAAACAATGTGAGGAAGGTGTTTGTATGGCAAATAAACTTACAAAAGAAGAAACGATGATTGACTGGTCTAAACAGGCAGAGGAAATTCATAATTTAGTCCGCGGAATATATAAATTCCCTTCCGCATATTTTGTCTATAACGGAAAAATTATAAAGGTGCTTGAAACTCGAGTGCTTGAGGAAAAGGGAACTTGCGGAGAATTTGTAAAGTTCTCTAAAGATGGTGTTGTTGTAGGCTGCGGTAAAAATTGTATTTTGCTTGTAAAAGTAAAACCTGAAGGGAAAGGCGAGATGCTGGCAAGAGATTGGGCGAATGGTTTGCATAAATAAAAAGGGGATTAAATGATTACAAAGGGGATCAGAGGTGCGGTAACGGTAGCTTCAAATACAGACTATGAAATAAAAAACGCTACCCTGGAATTGCTTTCTGAGATGATAAAAATTAATAATATAAAGCAGGATATGATATCTCATGTTATTTTTACTCTCACGGATGATTTGAATGCTGCTTTCCCCGCTAAATTTGCCCGTCTTGATTTAGGCTGGCACGATGTGGCAATGATGTGCTTCCATGAACTTGATGTACCTGCTTCACTGCCTATGTGTTTAAGAGTGCTTATTGTTTTGAATTGTGAAGAGGATTTTGTTCCTCAATTTGTATATTTAAAAGGAGCGAAAACATTAAGATAATTTTGTAATTTCACTCATTGATGGATCCAGTAATCTTCTTCCTATATTCGGGAATTCAATTGAGCACAGCATTTTGTTGCCGTATTTTATCATTTTTTCAACAACACCCTCACCGTATTTTGGAGTTGAAACTCTATCTCCGGGTTCAAATTTTTGGCTTTCACCGGTTTCGATATCTTCTCCTGGATATATCGGAAGTACAGGCGGTTGTTCTTCGCTAAAATCCGTAATTTCTATATTGTTTTCGTCATCATTGCCTGCATTTATATCATCTATTAAGTTTAAATCATCTTCTGTCAGTTCATCTGTAACTTCATCCGGAGAAAGTGTTTCATCGTCCATTTTTTCATAAAAGACTTTATCAACATCTTTTGCAACCTGTTCAACTATTTCAGCATTGTCATCTTGTGGCGGTAAGTTATCAAGAATATCAATATTTTCTATAGAATAGTCTGTTTCATTTAAAGAAGGTTCTTCTTCATATAGAGGCTCTATCTTTATATCATTAATTTCAGTATCTTCTTCGTTATTAACGGGTGTTTCTTCAATAAGCGTGTGTGCATCTTCTTCCAAAATATTAGGAATTTCAGGTTCTTCTGATGGAGTTTCAGTAATTTCAATATCCTGAGTTTTGTCTTCTGTTAAATCGGGTTCCTTAATCTCAACAGGCTCTTCAATTGTTATGTCAGGATACTCGATATTGTCAGGATATTCAGGGAAGTCCTCTGTTGTTTCTCCCGAAATCTCTGTTTCAGTATTTTCCGGTTCTTCTTCAATTGAAACTTCCGCAATGTCATTTGAAGAAACATTATTCTCTGTTTCATCTAAATTATTGTTTTTATCTATTTGTTCAGCCGGTTGTTCATTTATATCGCCTAATTCTACAATTAGAGGAATATTTTGTGTATGTGCACCGTATATTATAAATTCATCAGCATTAAGTTTATTTAAGAATGTATTGTAGCTTGAAAAATCATGCTGCAAAGTTAAAGGCATAAATAGAATTATATTCTGTGCATTTTCTTTTAGTTCATTTAAGTATTTGTATTCATGCGGACAAATAATAACAGTTGAAACATTATTATTTTGTAAAAATGTTTTTAAAAGTCGTTTGTCTGTATTTGAATTGTTTATATTTACAAAAGAATAAATTTTATCTTTGATATCCGACATAACTTTATAGGTATAGGTAATTACTTCTTTTTGCAGGATATCCGGTATTTGTGAAATATCAATTATTGTTAAATCTTTATTTTCAATTGCAATACTCAAGCTCAGAATATCTTTGAGCTCCTGTGCAAATACATTTAAATCCTTGTATCTTAACAGTTTATTTTTTAGCAGTACTAGTTGCGGTATTTGAGTTTCTTTATATTGCTGGTCGACTACATTTAAAAATGTATTGAAGGGTAAAAAACCTTCAGGAAGAGTTTTGGTATATTCCTGAACTTCAATAAATATATCCTGAATAACAGCTTTATTTACCGCATCAACATCTTCTAAATCATTTTCATAAATAAAGTTAATTGTATTGTAATTTAATGGTAGTTTGAAATCTTTACCAAACACTATTTTATTTTTTTCTTCAAAAGTCCCTGTTGTATCGAATACTACAACTTTTTCTTTTATCTGTGAAATTAAATTGTTGATTAACTGTATACTGTTTTCTGTATTATTTGAGCACACAAGAAGATTGTTATCTAAAATGCTTTTATCTACCTGCAAAAGAATGTTTTGCTGGGCAAGCTGTCCTATCTTTAGAGCTTCTTCAACAGGTATTATATCTAAAAGTTCATTTGACGGGAGTTTGGTTACTGTGGATTTTAATGAAGGGATTGTTCCATTGTAGTTTTTTAATATACCTTCTTCATTAAATGTAAAAAGCAGTTTTACAATAGCATAATTTGAAGTAACATCTGCTTTAAGATTCATTACCTGCGCAACGTAAGGAGTGTTTACATCCTGAATTACTACAAATCCGGAAAGCGCAAGATTATCTTCAGCATCGTATGCTATCTTTACCAAATTATTCTTAATTTCCAGTACTTTCATCTGAACTCCCTCACTTTGTAAAATATTCTATCATGAACATGCTAATTTTGTACTAAATCTTGAAGTTTGTTGTAGATTTCAACAGTAAGTAGACATATTTTTAAGTCACGTTTTACAAGGCTTTTGAGAGTTTCTTTATAACAGACTAACAGTGCTTTATTCAGTCCGTTTTCTTCTTCAAGTATTTTAATAATTTTTTGTGAATAGTCTTTATCTCTTGTATTCGGTTCTATTTTGTCTGCGAGAAATACAATTTTTTCAAAATCGGTCATATCAAGTCTGCCTAAAGTATGCCAACGAATTGCAGACAGGACTTCTTTATCTGTTACTTTGAATTCTGTTTGTGCGATATATGCGCTGACTGGTGCGTGCAGTGTTTTGTAGTTTAGTATTTCACTTTCTTCAACATTGAGATGTTTTTTTATTATGTCCAGCAGTTTATCTTTTGAAAAACATTTTGCACAGTCGTGCAGCAGCCCAGCCAAATATGCCTTTTCTTCATCCATATTATATTTTTTTGCAAGCTGTTTTGCACATTCGGCAGTACCGAGAGTATGCAAATACCTTTCTTCATTAAGGTTTTCTTTAAGCCATTGTTTTATTTTTGTATAGTCCATTTTCTTTTATATAGTCCTCAACTTCTTTTGTAACTAAACCTTTAATTGATTTTCCATCTGCTATTCTATTCCTGATTTCTGTTGATGAAATATCCATAAATTCCATCGGGGCGAATCTGAAATTATACCCTTTGTTTTTTAAATCTTTCAGTTCAACTTTTTCATTTTGCCGTATAAAAACGATAAAATCAACAATATTTTTCAACTGTTCTGTTTTATACCATGTTTCAATCTGTTTGAAAGCATCTGTTCCTATAATGAGATTAATTTTTCCGTCTATATCCGCTTGTTTATAAAGCTCTGTTATTGTGTCATAAGTGTATGATTTATTTTCACGTTTAAATTCAATATTTGATATTTCAAAACTTGAATTATTTTGGATTGCAAGTTTTACCATATTATAGCGGTGAATACACATGTCTGGACTGTAATTTTTGTGGGGTGGTTTAAAAGCAGGGATAAATAATATTTTATCAAATCCGAAATTTTTTAAAACGTATTCAGCCATTTTTAAGTGTACCGTGTGTATGGGATTAAATGTGCCCGAAAATATACAAAGTTTCATATCCGAATTATAACACATAAAGAAAACCTGATTTCGGGATGAAATCAGGTGAAAAATTTGTAGGGGAAAAATTAATTGGAGTTAAATTGTTAGATTAAATGTAAAGCTTGTTTATTTGCCATTGCGATGAAGTTCATCTGTGCAAATAATAATTCCGAACGATCTTCAAACGGCTGATTATTGTTGACTGTAACTTGATTTTCATAGATGTTTTTTAATTTGTCATCAATTTTTTTCAAATTTGCAACTGCCATTTTATGCCTCTCATTCTTCTTATTTACTTCTGATGTATATATAAAGTATATAAAAAGTATTGAATTTCAAAAAAGACAAAACTTGTTACATTTCTTTACATATATTATATTAAAGCAATTCACAGTTAAATTTTGTTTTTATATTTATATAGGGGAAAATAGGAAAATTATGCTCGAAAACAATGTAAATAATCAACAAAAATTACCTCAGTTTCAGGCTATAAACCCTCAAACAGCACAGGGGCAACAGGTTCCTATGCAAGCTGTTAATCCTGAGTTGTTAAAACAGAATGTTCAGGACAGCTATGTGAGTAACAGGGTTTCTGAAACTACGGATGACCCTAAAGGGATGCTTTATACCGGTTTACTGGCCATACCTTCCTGGTTTGCTATAGCAAAGGGTATGGATAAGTTTGCGGAAAAGACCAGAGGTGATTATGATAAAACTATTTACCATAAAATAGGGCAATTTGGCGATGATGTTACAAGCCATGTAAAAAATAGTGCATTTGGTAGGTCCAGTTTTGGGCAATCATTAAATAACGGATTTAAAAATTTCAAGTCATTTGTAAGAAAAAATGTTATAGACAGATTTAGAATTACAAGGGCTATGGCATATACGCCGTCACGACCGGAAAATCCTATGGTATTAACTCAGGCCGATGGTATGCTTGGATTTTTCGGCGGTGATTTCCCGCAGGTAGCTGAAAACTTTTTAAAAGAGTCCTGTTCTCTTGATGATCTAGTTCGTTATGGAGCTGACTCAAATGATATAAACAACTTTAAAAAAGCATTTAACAGCGCTACAACAAAAGAAGCACGTGAACTGGTTTTGCAAAAAGCCGAGTTTGAATGCTTGCAAAAATATTCCCGCGGTACGCCGTTAACAGGTTCTGCACTGAACAATGCCGTAAGTGATTTTGCTAAGTTAAGTGCAAAAGATAGAATTGCTAAATTGAAGGATATGAAATCTTTTGAATTAGGGGCTAAAGATTTCAAAGATTTAGAATATGTAAAAACAAATATCCATAATAATCATGCAAAAATTATAGAAATGTCTTCTCAGTGGAATAAGAAAATGTTTTCACGGGCATACCTTACAAAGAAAAGTCCATTAAATTGGCTTAAGCGTAAATTCTTAAATCGTGATGTTTATGGCTCTGAATTTACTAATAAAATGGCTGCTTCAATCGGTAATATGGATTTAAATGCTCATCCTGAATATAAGCAGGCGTTACAAAAAGCAGGCTTGCTGGATAAAATTCCTAAATCGGCTCTGGGCAGATTTTTAAATAAATATACAAATGTTATTCTGGAAGGTGCAACAAACAGGGTTGCCGGCGGAAAACTTGTTGCATTAATGCAGGCATTTTACTTTGCAGATGTACTTTATAAGAGTATGAAAGCAGACGGTATGAGCGAAAAAATGAAGAGTTTTGCTGAACGTTTCACAGAAATGGTAGCATTCTTCGTTGCAATGCCTATGGCTATTAAATTGATGCACAGTATAGGCGGACTTCAGTATGCAGGCATGACCAAAGAGCAGGTTGAAGCTTATCGTGCACATTTAAATGCTCATAATATGAAGGCAATGTCAGGTAAATTCGCTGATAAAGCGGAATGGAAAGCAAGTAAAAAGGCTCTCCAAAAAGAATTAAATGCAGGTGTAAAAAATCCGATTACTAAATTGTTTAAGAAAGTTGGCAGAATTGTTACCGTTGGTCTTGAGCAGATAAGACCCTACGATAAAAAAGACATCGCAGATATAGCTGCTGACGGAACAAAAACTTACAGAAAAGGTATAATGAGTAAAATTAAAGATTTATTCCGTCATCCAAAATTCGGTATTAAGCAGATGGCAGGTTATCCGATGAGAATTGTTCTGGGTATGATGATAATTTTGCCTTTCTTAAGCAAGATTGCCGTAAAAGGTTCGCATTTGATATTTGGGAAACCTAAAAATTCAGTGCTTGATGAAGGAAAAGAACAGCCGCAGCAGCCTGAGAAACAGACACAGGTTCCGCCTCAACTTCAGCAAAATCCTGTTCAGCAGCCGGTTCAGCAAACTAATACAACACAAACTGTAACTACTACAAATACTCAACAGGGACAGAGTGCTACAAACTTGCTTAACAAGTATAGAAATCCTTCTGCAACAACCACGACAACAACTACTACAACTCAGCAAAATATAAATACAAATAATACTCCGCCGGAACCTGTCAGAACTTATATTCCATCTCCTATAGGGGTGCAGCTTGTTAATCAACAGGAAGATACTTCGGCTGCTGATCAGGCTATGATGCGTGCGGATAATGCTGCAAAAATTGCAATGCAAACTTTAAAAATGAATTAGCTTGTATACTTGCCCTAATAAAAATAGCATGTTATAATTTATCAGGAGGTTTTTATGGTAGCTACATTTGATTATAAAGGTTTTGCAAAGGATTTGACTAAGCAGGCTGAAGATTTTTTGCCTGAAGATATTGCATTAAAACATAAAAAAGAATTTCTAGATAAAATTTATAATTACACTTATATTGCAGGCGAAGCTTTTTCAAATGATGCTTCTATTGAAAACTCTGATACTGCAAAAATTTTGACTCAAATTATATCGGAATGGACATTTCATAAATATGTTGATTTGCTGCGTTCAGGCATTCCTGATATTTACCATGAAAGTATTCTTCAAAAACTTGCCTATGTTGCGTTTGAAATGACTAAAGAATCTGCGCTAAGTAATCTTTCTCAAGAAGAAATGCTGAAACTTGTTGAGGTTCAGCTTAGCAAGGCTTATGAGAAGTCCTGCAGGCATTTACTGGAAAATGGCAATATATCCCAATCTGTTTTTGAAAATTCAATGCAATTATCTAATGTTGATACAATGGATACAAAAAAATTTCATAATATAAAAATTGTTAAAGGTACAAAAAATACTTTTAAATACACTGTTTGTGCACTTGTACTTGCTTTATTAACGGTAGTATTTAATATATTTTTTGAAGAATCTGCTAATCTTGTAATATTTAATACTGCCGCTTTGATTATTTTGTCTATGTATATAGGTTTCTATATAGGAGCAAACAAATTTCTTAAATAAGCGGTTATGTTGAAATATAAAAAAATATATGTTATAATGTATTAGCTCTGTACGGGTGCTTATTTTGTTCCTACATTTTTTATAAAAGGGAGAATTGACTCTGACAGGATGTGAAGTATACCCGCCGATACTCGTATCGCCAGCGGGAAACGGATAATCCGAGGCGTTCACCCACCTGCGAGACCACGCAGGCAACAAAATCACATCTGTATAGGGCTTTTT
>CALUUR010000012.1 GCA_944324015.1 Candidatus Gastranaerophilales bacterium | reverse complement strand
GCGAATTTGCAATTTGGGTTTGTTTCTCCTGTGTATTTAAGTTTAATTCTTTTCCCTGCCAGCAGGCTCTCTGCAAAATCATCCGAAAGATAACCCAGTTTTATTGCATCATTATTGGCAAGGTTTAAACTTCTGGCAAGTTTATCCTGATTTTTGCTTAAATCTGATGTAAATGTTTCAATCTGAGGAATACAAATTGTTTCTCCGTTATCAACTATTTTGTTACCGTTCAGGTCAACTTGAATTATATCAGGGCGTATAACATCAAGAACGTACTTATCAGATTTTCTGTAAACTTGAAAGCAGGTAAAACCTGTCAGTAAAGCTAAAATTATAAAAATAGATATAATCTTACTGGATTGCATATTCTTTTTTGTAATTTGTTAATTCAAAGCCAAGCCTGCCAATTTTATCCTTTAGTGATTTATTTTGTGTAATTAAAAATTCCGCATAATGCTGGTTATTATTTACGACTGCATAGTGGCATGGATGAATCAATGCCTCTGCCAAGCAGACCTCATCAAGATTTTTTAACCCGAATTCAATGGTATGGCTGTCCATCATACCTGTATAGCCGACACCTAGTATAAAATCATTTGTGCCAAGACCATATTTTTTTACTGTTTGTTTATTAATTTTTGTATAATAATTTAAAAGGAGAATTTTAAGTAAATTAACAGGGTATTTCATGGAAAAATACTTTTTAAATTCAGGAACAAAATATATTTCTTCATGTTGAGTTCTTATATATGGTATATTATATTCTTTTGCAAGTCTTGCAGTAAGTTTAAAAATATTCGGGATTGCATGAGTATGCACATGTGAATCAATATGGTCAACCTTTGTATAGTTCATAACGGTTTCTATTTGGGTTCTGAATTCATATTCAATTTGCTCAAGAAATTTAGGGTTGTTAGAATTTAATATTAGTTTAAGATAACTGTTATTAAATTTGCCGCGTTTATTTGTCAGCATAGGGGCTTTAGTCAATGAGCGGCCTTCCATAATATTGAGGTGAACGCCTATTCCGAGATTGGGGCATTCAGGAATTATTTCATTTACAGCCGCATTAAAAGCTTTCCCGTTTGCACAGAGACTCGCGCTTGTTAAAAAACCGTTATGATAACCGTCCAGAACGGCTCTGTTAAATGCTTTTGACATTCCGAAATCATCGGCATTAAGAATAAATTTTTTGTTTCCCATAAGAAATCCTTGATTTAATGTTATAAATATTATAGTATAAATATGCGTAATTTTGCAAATTTTGAGAGAAGAATTATGGATAAACCTACTTTAGCGATTATTATTCCCTGCTACAATGAAGAGTTGTGCATTGAAAAAACTGTGACAGTACTTTTTGAGGTCCTTGATGATTTGATAAAAAAGGATAAAATTAAATCAGACAGTTACATGTATCTTGTTGATGACGGCTCAAAGGACTCGACATGGGATATTATAGAAAAATTGCATAATAATGATAAAAGAGTTAAAGGTTCTAAATTTATCCGTAATTTCGGAAATCAAAAGGCGCTTATAGCAGGATTGGAAAGCGTACGTGAAATAGGGTGCGACTGCGCTGTTTCGATTGATGCTGATTTACAGCAGGATGAAAATGCAATTGAGAGATTTGTAGATGAATATATGAAGGGTGCTGATATAGTTTCCGGTATAAGACGCGACAGAAAGGCAGACCCTTTCTTTAAAAAGTTTACTGCTGTTATGTTTTATAAAACAATGAATATTTTGGGAGCAAAAATTCCGCCGAACCATTCTGATTTCAGACTTGTCAGCAGGAAAGCTCTTAAAATTATGGAATTATATCCGGAGAAATATCTTTTCTTGCGAGGCTTTTTTAATGAAGTCGGGTTAAAAACAGCTTATGTTGATTTTGACGTAAAGCCAAGAGAAGCAGGTGAATCAAAGTTTAACTTTTTCAGTCTTATGGCATTGGCTTTAAACGGGATAACATCTTACAGTGTTGTTCCGCTGCGATTTGTCGCAGTTCTCGGATTTTTTATGGCGCTATTCGGTTTTCTGGTTGGTGTTGAAACAGTTATTGAAAAAATATTCTGGCATAATTCGCCGAACGGATGGGCTACAACAATTATTTTATTGTGTGTATTCGGCGGAATTCAGTTGTTTTGTCTGGGTTTGATTGGTGAATATGTAGGACAGGTTTACCGCGAGGTAAAAGCAAGACCAAGATATGTCAAGGATATTGAATTGAAATAATTTCTTATTTATAAATGTCTTGTTACTTTTTATTAAATATGCTAATATACTTGTATGAATCAGAGTATTAAAACAATAGTTATTTCGGAACAGGAAAGTACGTCTGAGCTTTTAAAACTCTATCTGCAGGAGTTTGAAAAGTTTAATTTTCTGGCTGCTGTTTTTGATTTTTCAAAGGCTTACAATGCTATTAAAGAGCTTGACAGATGTCTTGTTATCGTTGATATCTCTTACTATCAGGAACAGGCTTTGAATTTTATTTCAAAAATTACGTCAGAATTTAAAAATTGCAGAGTTCTTGTCATTTCTGACAGATTGCAGGTTGATTTAGTGATTCGTGCAATGAGAATAGGGGCTTCTGATTTTTTACAGCTTCCTTTAATAAAAGACGAATTTTTTGAAGTTCTAAATAAACATTATCTTGATATGAGCGGTGCAAAGCCTAAAAAATCAAAATGCAGGGTTGTTACAGTTTATTCTAATAAAGGCGGGGTCGGAAAAACTTCTATTGCAACAAATCTTGCACTTGAACTTGCAAAAATTACAAAAGAAAATGTTGCTTTAATTGATTTGAATTTTCAGCTCGGAGATGTAACGGCTTTTCTTGATTTGAAGCCGTCTTTTAATATTTCATATATGCTCCAGAACCTTGATAAGATAAACGAAGATTTTTTGCTCTCAACTCTTGAAAAATATAAAGATACAAGTCTTTATGTGCTGGCTGATCCGCCGTATTTTAAGCAGGCAGATAATGTTTCTTCAAAAGATATAACAAAGTTGTTTAATATTTTGCGTGATACTTTTTCTTATGTTGTCGTTGATACATCGGGAGGTTTTGATAGTAAGGCAATAAATGCTCTTGAGAATTCTGATTTAATCTTCTTTGTAACAATAGTAAATCTTCCTGCATTAAGGAACTGCCAGAGATGCATGGAACTGTTTGATAAGTTAGGGATTGAAGCAGATAAAGTGCAAATACTTATTAACCGTTATATGGAAAACGATGAAATCAGCGCAGATGATGTTGAAGAAGTTTTAGGGAAAAATATTTACTGGAAAATTCCGAACAATTACTTTACAATGATGTCTGCGATAAATAAAGGTGTTCCGGTTTCATACGTAAATCCTGATTCAAATGTGGCATTGAGTTATAAGAATCTTGCACTACTGGTTTCTGACAGCATTTATCGTCAAAATTTAGCTAAAAAGTTTGGAAAGGTGTAAAAATTGTTAAAGAGTAGCAAATTAAGCGACAGGTTTAAGGTTTCTTCAGCAGTTAATAATAAGCAGGATGTTAGTGAAAATATTGTTGAAAATTCGAATAATGCATCTGAAAATTCTTTTTCTTCAGAAATTTCAATTAAAGAATTAAAAAATAATCTGCTGGATAAAATTACATCTGTTCCTGTCTGGTGTGAGTATTCAGAGCAAAAACAGAAAGATTTGATAAAAGTTTTTGTAGAAAACCAACTAAAAAGTTTTAACAATTTTAATGAAAAAGAAAAATCTGATATATCAGAAAATTTGTTTCGGGATATTATTGGCTTAGGTCCGCTAAATTATCTTATATCTCAGGAAAATGTTTCTGCAGTTTTTGTTAACGGTGTAAAAAGTATTCATATTGAAATTTCAGGGAAAATATTGAATACTGAAACTAATCTGTCTAATAAGGAACTTAATTTAATTATAAACAATATTTTGGCACCGGATAAAGCTGTGTGCTCAAAAAGCATTTTCAGGGTTAGGAAGGATAATT
This sequence comes from Candidatus Gastranaerophilales bacterium, assembly GCA_944324015.1. GTDB lineage: Bacteria > Cyanobacteriota > Vampirovibrionia > Gastranaerophilales > Gastranaerophilaceae > Stercorousia. The sequence continues at coordinate 41,787 of CALUUR010000012.1, read as the reverse complement.
TGTTAATTTCTGTTGTTTTGAGAAATAACTTAAAAGAGGGAGCTTACATTATTATACGTAAAATTCCCGAATGTGATATAAATACTTTTATACAATCCGATATTACATCGCGCGAGATATTTGATTTTATTGTGTCCGAAATTTATTCTGGGAAAAATGTGGTAATTTCAGGTGATATAAATTCTTGTAAATCGTTCTTTTTGGATACTCTTGTTACTGTTTTGTGTAATGGTAAACGCTCTGTTTTAATTGAAGAATTTCCATGTATCAGAGCGAACAGTCAAAATTTAGCAAAATTTATAATGGCAGCGGATTCTTTAGAATTTAATGAATTAAAAAATGAAATTTTGAAATTAAATCCTGATTACATTTTTTCTGATTATAATACTTCTATTCCCGATTTTTGTCAGAATAGAGGTTATGTTTCTACTTTGAGAGCATCTTCTATCGATTCTGCAATTTTTAAATTAACTGGTACTGTAATGAAAGATGAAAATTTGCCTGAAAAATATTCTAAAATGAAAATTTTAACTGATTATGATTATATAGTACAAATCAACAAGTTTAAAGACGGAAAATGTAAAGTAACATCTGTTGTTGAATTGAAGCCTGCAAGAACTGCTGCTTTATCAATAAAACTTATTGCAAAGCTTGTTGACGGGAAATATATTACTGAAATTCCCCAGCCTCTCTCCTCCTTAAGAGCGGGTTCTGTAAATTAAGCATTTGTTTTTTGCTTCAGTTCTATTTCGTTTTTCTTATTTAAGTTGTTAAATATATCTTTTAATTTTGAATTATTTATAGTATTTTCCATTAATTGGTCAATCCCTGGAGTTATTACTTTTTTCATTATTTGTTTGTCTACAAAATCATTAATAGGTTTTGCCATTAATAAAAGTACTGCCAAGCCGCTGAATGTTTTAATAAGTTTGTTTTTAAATATTAAAGACGTCTGATATTCCATTAGTGCATGACGTGTTGCCTGATAAGAATAATCCGCTTCATTATAAGTTTCTTTCATTGTTGGCAGAACCTTTTGATAGGTTTTATATATTTTTGAAGGAATATTTTTTCTGTCATCATTTTTTAATGCTTTTAATAAACGGAAAGTTTCTTCTGCATTTTTATCTGCAAATTTTAGTATTTTGTCTTCACTCTCATTTAAAAGGTGGTATCTTGTAGTGAATAGTTTGTTATATATTCGTGAAAATATATTAATAGTCTTTTTTTCATTTTTTCTTGATTTTATCTTGTTTTCAAGAGTTGAATTTATAATTTTTTTAAAATTAGTTTCATTACCTAAATCTATCCCGTGAACCTGTGATATAACATCTCTTGTATGCCTGTAAACTGCATCTTTTGCATTACCGGAAATGCCTGTTTTATCAAGTTTCCCGAGCGGCGATATTATGTATTTACCTAAAATAATTGCTGCAGGGATACCGACAATTGAAGTTAGTGCTTGATATATCGTGCGGTTAAATGCTCTTTTTGCACTAGGATTGTAATTATCCTTATCGTTTTTGTATTTATCATAAATATCAGCTCCCAGATACATAAATGTTGGTGCCCACAATGCTGTTCCAAGTTTTGGCGCAATTTCATATATTGCAGTACCTATTTCATTAGAATATGAAAAAAGTACGGCAGCTGGTTGATTAAGGGGGTCTTTATATTTTTCTTTGCCTGTATTTATGTTTTGAGTTTGAGAAACTGATGTTATCAATTTATTCTCCTGCGCGTTTTGCTTAAAATATAAAATTACTAAAAAAAATTTTTTGCTAGTATAATTTTATTATGAATAAGAAGTTTAAAATTTCATCTAAATACAAACCTGCCGGCGATCAGCCAAAAGCTATTGAAAAACTCGTTGAAGGGCTGAAAAACGGTGATGATGCACAGACTCTTCTTGGTATAACTGGTTCTGGCAAGACTTTCACTATCGCAAATGTAATTGAAAGAATACAAAAACCTACATTAATTATAGCACATAATAAAACTCTTGCAGCACAGCTTTATAATGAATTTAAAGAATTATTTCCCGATAATGCTGTTGAATACTTTATAAGCTATTATGACTACTATCAGCCTGAGGCATACATTCCAAGAACAGATACTTTTATTGAAAAATCTGCCTCTATTAATGAAGAAATTGACAGACTAAGACATAATTCGACGAGAAGTTTGTATGAGCGCAATGATGTTATAATTGTTGCCTCTGTAAGCTGTATTTACGGCCTTGGACTGCCGGAAAATTATTTTAAGGGTTCAGTTGAACTTAATGTAGGAGATGAAGTTGCAAGAGATGATTTACTTAAACATCTTGTAAATGTTCAATATACAAGAAATGACCTTGTCCTCGAACGTTCAACTTTCAGAGCTAGAGGCGATATTGTTGAAATTATGCCTGCTTATGAAAAAATTATTACACGAATATATTTCTTTGGTGATGAAATAGAAAAAATTGTCAGAATTGATAACGTTACAGGAGAAATACTTGAAATTCCTTCAAAGGTAGTTATTTATCCGGCTGTCCATTATCTTTCTTATGATGAAAATGTAGATGAAACTATCGAATTAATAAGAAAAGAACTTCAACAAAGATTGGCTGAACTTAATGCTGAAAATAAACTTGTGGAAGCTCAAAGACTTGAACAGCGTGTTAAGTACGATATTGAAATGATCAAAGAAATGGGATATTGTTCAGGCATTGAAAATTACTCAAGAATTATAGAACGAAGGCCTGTTGGTTCTGCTCCTGCAACTCTTTTAGATTATTTCCAAGGGGATTTTTTAACCGTAATAGATGAATCCCATGTTACTCTCCCTCAGCTCAAAGGCATGTATCATGGTGATTCCTCGCGGAAAGATACTTTGATTGAATACGGCTTCAGACTGCCATGTGCACGGGATAACAGACCATTAAAAAATGAAGAATTTTTCAAAAAAGTACATCAAAAAATATATATTTCGGCAACACCCGGAGAATTTGAAAGAAAAACTTCTTCGCAAATTGTTGAACAAATTATCAGACCAACTGGGCTTGTTGATCCTAAAATTTCAGTCCGCCCGATTGAAACACAGATTAATGATTTGAAAGCGGAAATTGAAAAACGGGCGCAAAAAAATGAGCGTGTTTTGATAACAACGCTTACAAAACGTATGGCAGAAGATTTAACGGACTTTTTCATTCAGGAAGGTATAAAAGTAAGATATTTGCATAGTGAAATTCAATCTCTTGAGCGTGTCGAAATATTAAGAGATTTGCGGCTGGGTGAATTTGACGTGCTTATTGGCGTAAATCTTTTGAGGGAAGGACTTGACATTCCTGAGGTATCTCTTGTAGCTATTATGGATGCAGATAAAGAAGGTTTTTTGCGCTCCGAAACAAGTCTGATTCAAACTATAGGCCGTGCTGCAAGAAATGCCTGCGGCGAAGTTATTATGTATGCAGATAAAATTACGGAATCTATGGAAAAAGCTATATCAGAAACAGAAAGAAGACGTAAAATTCAAATTGATTTCAATAAAAAATACGGTATTATCCCGCAGACTATTAAAAAACCTATTGAGAATAATCTTCTTTCTCTTGTCGCAAGTTACAGGGATTTAGAAGATATTGTTGCAGAAGAAATGGTTGATTTGAATATTGAAAAGAAAGATTTGCCTAAATTAATTGACCGTTTGGAAAAGGATATGCATAAGGCTGCAAAAATTCTTGATTTTGAAAGAGCTGCTGAAATCAGGGATAAATTAAAAAAGTTGCGTGAAATGGTCAAATAAATCAACCGGCATCACCGCTGATAGCTTCATAGTCAACCTGTGCAAGGTAATGTCCGACTATTGCAAGATTTAATATTAAACACATACACCAGAAAAAATTTGCTATAGGATGCGGTATTCCAAAAAACAGCCATATAATATAAGTTACAGGTCCTATGAGAATTGCATTAACAATAAGTATTTGAGGTATCATAAACAATACTCCGGCAAAAACATCAACGCTTGATTTGTATAGTGTTTTAAGATTGTATGCATCAGTAATTTTGAAATTTTTTGCATAACATAAATATGCAGTCATTATAAATGAAACAAAAATGCCCCATATAATATACTTCCATACCATAATAGAGGCCGGTTCCGGAAAATACCCGCTTAAGAAGTTGCATATAGCAATAGCACTCCAGGAGCATAGCAGAATTATAGGACCTAATGCAACAAATCCTTTTAGACCCGCCCAGAATATTGAAAAAATATTGAAAGTCGGCAGTATATAATTTCTTCCGTTTCTTACATTAAAGGTGCATTTGATTAAAAAACCGAACAGTAAGATAAACACAAAGGCAGTTACAATAAAGAAATATTCACTATTATTGATATATAAATCAATACAATAGTATGCAGGAATCGCAAAAATAATGCATTTACTCAATGTGTGATTATCTTGTATACTTTCTTCAACTGCATCTTTTATAGAAGGCATAGTTAAAACTCCTATTTTAATCCTATCATATTTTATTGAAAAATCAACATTCAATTTAGAGGTAATTCAACTACAAATTCTGAACCAATACCTGTTTCACTGTTAAGAAAAATTTTGCCTCCATGAAGCTTAACAAGCTCTTTAGTTATAGCAAGCCCCAGACCGGTTGAATTACTGTCACTCTCTGTAATTTGTTTAAAACGTTGAAATATTTTTTTATGATATTTTTTGTCAATTCCTATACCATTATCTTTTACTGCAATTATTAACTTTCTATCTTTAACTGATACATTAATTCTAATATTCCCATTTTCAGGTGTATATTTTACGGAATTACCTATAAGGTTAAAAAGTATTTGCTGAATTTTTTGACAATCTGCATTAATTCTTATATCGCAAATTTTTTTTGAAATTTTAATCTTCTTTTTTAAAGCAAGCGGATAAATAGTATTAACTACTTCATTAACTGAATTTTCAATTGAAAAATTTGTTATATTTAGAGTGAGATTTCCTGATTCTATTTTTGATATGTCGAGGACCTCGTTAATCATTCCCAGCAGATTAATACCGGCTATTTTAATATCTTCTACATAATCTTTTTGCTTTTTGTTTAACTTTCCCGCAATTTCAGCACTTAAAAGTTCCGAATATCCAAGAATAGAATTAAGCGGAGTTCTCAGTTCATGGGTTACGTGTGATAAAAATTTAGTTTTAGCTTTATCAGCTCTTTTTAATTTAGTGCTCTGTTTGGATGTTTCTATATATCCGGCTTGAAGAATTTCACCCTGCATTTTTATAACTTTGGCTATTTCTATGTCTTTTATTATGTTTGCAATAATTGATGAAAATGCTTTAAAAATTTTTTTATCGGCTTCATCAAAACCGTTTCCCGCAATAACTATTTCTGCATAGACAGAATTTTTAAATTCAAGATTTTCTTTTAAATAAGGAGGCTTAATATCATTTAAGCAAGAAGTTTGCGGGTTAAATGAATGTTCTAATCTTTCCGGATTCTGAAAAAATATATAGCCGGAATCAAAACTTATCACTTTTTTTAACATTTGAAAAATATCATTGCCGAAATTTATTCCTGTATTAATTTTAAATAATTCATCCGTAATTTCAGCAAAAATCTTATATCTGTTCAAAACAATATCCTTTTACACTTGTTTTTCTATATACCCGATAAACTTCAGATTTCTGTAATAGCCGTCGTAATCCAGACCATATCCGATTAAAAACTTATCATCAACTTCAAAGCCGTAATAATCCGGTTCAACATCTGTTACACGAGCAGTCTTTTTATCAAGCAGCGAGCAGAATTTTGTTGACTTAGTGTGAAAATTACAGTTCATAAAATCAAGCAAAAACTTTGCAGTAAGCCCGGTGTCAACAATATCCTCAATTATTAAAACATTTTTTCCGTTTAAATCGGGGAGAGAAATATCAACCGCATTAACTTTTCCTGAAGTTGTTGTTCCGCCGTTATAGCTGGATAATCGTATAAATTCCATTTTAACCGGCATATTTAGAGATTTTACAAGATCTGTAGCAAACATAACCGCGCCTTTAAGAACACACACGGAATAAACTTCTTCTCCTCTGTAAAAGTTATTCATTTCGTCTGCAAGCTCTTTTATCCTGTTTTGTATTTCTTCTTCCGTAAATAAAACTTTTAAACTGTTAATATCCATAACCTACCTCTTTTTTAATGTTATCACATGCGTTGGTTTATTTACAACCTTAATTTTATTGCTTAAGCCCAATCCTGCAGCCCATAAGACTTCATTTTTATCACACAGCAAAACAATATCATCTTTCTCATGCTGCGGAATTTTTTTCTCATTAAGATATTTCTTTAATTTTTGTGTGCCTGAGGAGCCGAGAGGGGAGATTATATCTCCGTTTTTGCGGTGTCTCAGGACAAAATTTATTACACCAGTTTCTATGAAAGCTTTAAAATCACTGTCCTTCGGATATTGTTCAGGTATAATATCAGTTTGTTCAATAGAAAATCTGTATTCTCCGAAATCATAGATGCCTGTGTGAGTAATTTCAATTTCTGCAGAATTTTTCTCTTTTTTTCTGACAACTTCTGTTTTTGTACTGCTTACAAAAAGCCACAAATTATCAGTGAGTGAACATTTTTTACCTGATTTTGAGTTTCTGTTTTCCTGAATAAATTTTTGAATGTTGTCAATTTTTTTCTTATCATAATCCAGATTGTAGTGAGTCAAAATTTTATATATTATTCTTTTTTGTTCAATTTTCGATGCCTCAAGCAAATTTGCGGACAGATAATTATCAATCAGCTGATTATCATCTTTGGCAATCTCCGAAAGCGTATTTATGGCCTCGGATACCTTTGGATTAATTTCTCTTAAGATAGGCAGAATTTTATGCCGTATAAAATTCCTTTTATAATTTGTATTGTAATTTGAACTGTCAATATTCGGTGTAAGCTCATTTAGACGGCAGTATTTTTCTATTTCTTCTCTTGTTACCCCTAAAAGCGGTCTGTAAAATATATCTCTGTGCTCTGCAATTCCCTGAAGTCCGATTGTTCCTGTTCCTTTTATAATTCTATATAAAACGGTTTCTGCATTGTCATCAAAGTTGTGTGCAGTGAAGACAACTTTAGAATGAAATCTTTCGGCACATCGCTTAAAAAATTTGTATCTTGCCTCTCTCGCTGCTGTTTCTGTCTTTTCAATTTCATTTCCAAGTGTTTCAGAATAAAATTTAATATTATTTCTCTCTGCGAACTCGCGGCAATTTTTAGCATCCTCAAGACTTTCTTTGCCGCGCCAATTGTGATTCAAATGGACTGCCGCAACATCATATCCCGCCTTGTTCAGGATATCTAAAAGGCACATTGAATCGTATCCGCCTGAAAATGCAACGACAAATGTGCCTGACAAATTATACTTTTTTATAAAATCCTTTACCTTTTCAACAATCACCTAAGCCTCTTGGAATTTTTTGACTCCTTCTTTTATCTCGACCGCATCGACTCCAAGCTGCTCAAGAGCTTTCATCGCAAGAGAATCAGGCTCAGTTGTCAATGCAAGCAGCATGTGTGCGGATTCAATTTTGTTTTTGTGATCTTTTTTGGCGAGTTCCCAGGCCGTTTCAAGAACTCTTTTTGCCCGCTCTGTAAAGACTATTTCAGTATCATAATACTCATCTCCAAAACCGATAAGACTTTCAACAACCGCTCTTGCATCTTTAATATTTATTTCAAGCTCCGAAAGCACCTGAGCTCCGATTCCCGTAGCTTCTCCAATAATACCGAGTAAAAACATTTCCGTACCTACAATATTCCTTCCCAGACGTCTTGCTTCTTCTTTTGCCAATCTGAGAATTGTAAGCGTTTCGGGCATTTGTTTTTCTATAGGCTTAATAATGCTGTGGGCCAGGTCATCATCAGGAATTTTAAGTTCTTTTAATATGTCGTATGCAATGCCTCGTTTAGTTTTTAAAAGTCCGAGCACAATATGTTCAGGTAAAACTACTGATGAACCTAACTCTTTAGCTGTTTGAAGAGCCATATTCATTGTCGTAAAAGCATTTGGTGTAAATATTATTTGTCTGCCTTCATATTCAGCCTGTCTTGATTGGATTTTTTCAAGCTTTTCTTCAAAGTTTTCACTTGTTACACCGTATTTTGCAAATATTTTTGTTAATTCAGAGTCCTTATCCTCAAGTATAGATGAAAGTATCTGTTCAGTTCCTAAAATTTCATAGTTTGATGCTGATAACTTTGCAACGGCTCTCTCAAATACTTTTGCAGACTCTTCACTGTCAAATATGTTGTCAGTTTCCTGAGCTTTATTTTCTGCATTATCTTTTTTTTCATCAATTTCAGGATGGTAAAGACGTTTAGTTTTTCGTTGGACGAGTTTTTCAAGCAGAGATTTTGATTTGTAAATATCAAAACCTAAATCTTCAAGGATTTTAACATTGTTTGATTTTTTGTCTGAAATTACCGAAAGAAGCAAATGTTCGTAAAGTATTGTCGGATTGCCGGATTTGTTAGCCAAATCAAGTGATTTTTTAAGGATTTCTTTAAAATCATCATCAAACGGAAGCGGTGCAGATGAAGTTAAATTCAACGTTTTATACCGCCTCGTTTTGTTAATTTCTTCAAATAACTTTTCATGAGTGATATCGTATGATTTAAAAATCTTTAAAGAAATTCCTTTTGCCTCATCAAAAAGCGCAAGCAGAAGATGTTCCGGATAAACTTTATCGGATTTCATTTCTCTTGCCAGTTTTTGGGAGGTACTGACAACATTTATTGCTTTTTCGGTAAATTTTTCAAACAAAATATATTCCTCTATTCTTCGTCTTCATCGTCCAAATTTTCAACATAAGCTGCAACTTTTTCAAACTCGGCGTCATCATCAATTGTTTCAAACAGATAATCTTCGCCGTCTTTTGTTAAGCGCATAAGGACAACTTCATCGCTTTCTTCTTCATCTTCTACGGGTAAAAGAAGCGCGTATTCCTGTTCGTCAACTTCTACGATATCGTATAGTTCAAATTTAATAAGATTGCCGTTTTCATCAACTGTTTCAATGATTTGATCTTCATCTGCCATAATTTAATTTATCCTTTCTTTTTTTATTTTCTGCTAAGGTACTGTTCCAGTATAATACAAGCACTTTCAATATCAACCAGTCCCTTGTTTTTTCGGAAGTCTATTTTCTTTTCTCTTAAATTTTCTTCTGCGGTTTCTGATGTAAGTCTTTCATCTTCAAAAATAATTTCATATCCTGATATTTTTGATGCAAAGTCCTTACAATCCTGAGCCTGAGCCCCGTGTGTTCCATCCATATTCAGAGGAATACCTGCAACAATTTTTTTTACGTTATTTTCTTTTGCAATACTTAAAATTTTTTCAATAGCTTCAGATTCCGGTTCGCGCGGTATACAGGAATGCCCGTCTGCAAGCATAAGTAAATAGTCGCTTAACGCTATTCCTATTCGTTTTGTTCCGATATCCAAAGCCATTACTTTGTACATTATTTTACCCACATTTCTTCAATTGCTCTGATTTTTTCTTTGTCGTTTTTTGCAAAGTAGTATTCATATATACTTTTTCTTATGATATTTTTGAAAAATTCCCGAACAAGTTTTTTATCATTATACAGTGAATATAAATTTTGTGCAGCCCTGTCATCTCCGGAAAAATGTTTTAAAATCGCCGTATGTAAAATACGTTCGCTCCAGACATTGTATTCTTCCGCAAAGAATACTTTTTCTAAATTTTCATCTATAAATTTTTCGTAATCCTGTGGTTTTACATTCTCAAGATTAGCTAAAAAATCCTCATATTCATCACTGTATGAAGCGTTCAAAAACCAGTAGTCTGTAAAATCATATTTTAATATTTCTTCAAATTCTACTTTTGAAAGCTTTTTTGTTTTTAAATTTAAATCTAAAGGTGCAGCCTCAATATCTGCAAGAAGATTTTTCCAGCATACATATTCATAAGGTATTTTACTGCCCGAAAGTTTTTCAGCATAGAGCAATATTGATTTTAAAATTCCCGGAGCAAGCTCCAGTGCTCTTTGTCCTCTGTAAAAACGTTCAATAATTGCATTGCATTCAAATTTTGATATTTCGTTAAATCCGAAGCAGTCACGTACACCCTTATAATCATCAATTACTATTGCTACAAAGCGGACTTTACCTGATTTTTCCAGTCTTGAAACAATAACGGCCTGATTTCCATGCCCGTCAGGATAAGTTATGCAAAATTTATAAGGTTTTGAATCTTTCAGCAGATTTTTATAGAAATCAAGGGAATTATCCTCTCTTATACCTGCAAGTTTTAGTATTGATAAATTTTTATTAATAAGGGGTCTAAGTTTATCCGGAGCTGCCTCAAGATAAGTATTCAGTGCGTGATAAGCAAGCTGCGATTTAGAATTCCCCAATATATTAAGTGCCGTTTCACCCGTTTCCGTATCGGGCATGGACAAAAATACAGGGATAAGCATGTTGGCAAGTTCATCATTTGAATAATCATCTGATAAAGACTGCAGCAGTATAATTTTATCTTTATCAGTCAGTGAACTTAAAAAATCTAAAAAATCAATTTGAACTTCAGGGTTTGCAATTGCATTGTCAAGAATTTTTTTCGTATCAGAATTAATCAATTCATCCGGATTGTCAAAATACCTGCCACATTCTTCATAGGACCAGTTTGAATCAATATCTCTCAAAAGGTCAAGTGCAAATATTTTTGCATTATTTGAAGTCATATTATTTTTTATAATACCCCATAAGCGCTCTACAAGTTCATCTTTCGGGCAGTAACGTACAAGAAGAAATTTGAGTAAATCGGGATTTTTCTGCGGGGCATTAATTTCTTTAAACAGAAGCTTTACAATAATATTTTTGTCGCTTTGCATATCAAGTGTGCGATAGTGTATTTCGTAACTTTCAAAATCTTTAATATCAGAAAGTTTTGAAATTAGATTTGATATTTCAGCCTTTACTTCAAAAGGATTAAGCTCAAAATTTTCAACCATTATCTGGCCTTCCCCCAGAAAGCATCCAATATTTGCTGTGCTTCAGCAGAAGGCATTCTGTCGTTTAAAATAAGATATTGAACAGCTATCATGGCGCATTCCGAACAAATATTAACCCCCGGGCCCTGAACCATCTTTAAAACCTGAGTATTGGGTCTGTGACAAAAACTGCAATATACAAGTTCATCATTGTTATGCTCTCGTTCAGTTTTTTCCGTTTTTTTATCTCTTTTTGCTCCTAAATTTATAACTTTATCTTCAGACATACGCACCTCATATTGTAATCCGTTTGTAACTTTTTTTTATAAAATTTGCCAAATAATAATGCTTATTCTATAATAAAAAACAGGATGGTTTATGAGGATTATTATAACATGAAAAAAGCTTTTTTACTAGCAAGTATCTTGTTTATTTCTGTAATTTCTACTGCGTGTATTAATAATTTTGCCGTACAGGAATTAAATAACAAAGCAAAAGAATTTATGGATAAAGGTGACTATGTATCTGCTATAGAACGTTTAAAATCAAGCGTTGATTTGGATGCAAGTGTTTTTGAAACACAATATAACCTTGCTGTTGCTTATACAAAGGCTGAAGATTATGCTAATGCAATTCAAACTTATGATAACGCCTTAAAAATAAAGCCTGATTTTCCGGATGCTTATTATTCAAAGGCTGTGTGTGAAGAAAATCTCGCAAAAGATATAATTTCGGGTTATGTAAAGGTTAACGATGACGGCTCCATTGAAAAAGCCGATTTGCCTGAAAATTCTGATTTAACCGAAGAATCTGATACAAAAACTGATAAACAGCTTTCGGAAAATGCAAAAAAGATGCTTGTTGACCTTTTAAACACTGCTGTTTCGGATTACGGTATTTATCTTGATAAAGCCGGTACTATTGATGACAGAACTTATGTTGAAAACAAAATAAAAGAATTACAGCTTTTAATTGCTGAAAATTCTCCAAGAGTTGAGTAATTTATGTTTCAGTCACCCGGAGAGGTTGCATTTAGAATTTTTGATTTCCCTGTTTACTTTTACGGGATAATTATGGCTTTTGCAATTCTTACAGGTGTATACACCGCTTATATAGTTTATAAGAAGTACTATGATGCCTTTCAGGCAGGAAATATTATAGATTTCTCTCCGTTTATAATTTTAATCGGAATTATAGGTGCAAGGCTTTATTATTGTCTTGTCAACTTAACTTATTATAGTGCACATCCGTCTGAAATATTTTATATCAGACAGGGCGGGCTTTCTATTCACGGGATGATAATTATAGGCCTTCTCTCGCTTTACTTTTTTGCAAGAAAGTATAAAATGTCTTTTTTAAGGTTAATGGATTCTTTTTTATGCGCAGTTCCGCTTGCCCAGAGCATAGGAAGGTGGGGAAACTTCTTTAATTCAGAAGCGTTCGGGGCTCCGACCAATCTGCCCTGGAAACTTTATATACCCGTTTCTCACAGACCCGTTGAATTTATTAACTATGAATATTTTCATCCTGCTTTTCTCTATGAGAGTACCCTTGATTTGTTAATTTTTATAATTTTATTAATTTTGTTTAAGAAATTTTCAGAACGGCCCGGTACTCTGGCCTGTTTGTATTTAATTTTATACTCTTGTGTGAGAATTATTGTTGAATATTGCAGAGTGGATAGTGTCTTGGATATCGCAGGTTTTCCTGTGGCGCAGGTTGTTTCATTGATTATTATTCTTATATCTTCTGTTTTTTTGATTGTTTTGTTACGCAGGCGAGGAAGTTGATTTTTATCTTTATTTAGCGTTTAATTTTTTTGTTATGAATAAAAGTACCCCATCTAAAAAAGCATTAATCTGGCTAAGCTGCGGTCATTTTATAAATGATATCTATACTGGTGTTTTAAATCCGATTATGCCGTTCATTGCGGCAAAAATAGGAATTTCTATGCCTGTGGCCGCTGTAATTTTAACAATTTCACATATATTTTCTTCACTTTTACAGCCATTATTCGGTTATTTTGCAGACAATATAGTAAAGCGTTCTTTTATTTTCTGGGGATTGCTTTTGTCTTCGGCATTTATACCGCTTTCGGCTTTATCAGAAAATCCTTATACTCTGGTTCTTTTTATTGTTATCGGGAGTATCGGTTCAAGTCTTTTTCATCCTCAGGCGCTAGGTTTTGCTTCACGATTTGCTGATAAATTAAACCCCGGTAAATCTATGTCGATATTTGTGGCTATGGGAACTCTCGGATATTCTTGCGGGCCTGTAATATCTTCATGGATTACTCAGTTTTTAGGAATGCATAAAATGCCTCTGATGACATTAATCGGGTTAATTTGGGCTGTCTTAATGTTTAATTTAGTTCCAAAATTATCGCTTTCGGAACCTGTTGTTTCAAAGATAGATTTTAAAACTGCATTTAAACGAATATTAACAAATAGAAAATTAAATATTTTAAATGTTATAGCAATGCTTAAAACAATGATTATGTCCGCATGTTTTATACTTCTTCCTTTTTTATGGAAAAATATGGGATATAAACCTTTCTATATCGGTATGGCGCTGTTTCTGTTTATATTTTCAGGCGGAATAGGCTCCTTGTTGAGTAATGCTGTAGAAAAACGTCTGGGTGCCCCGAATGTTTTTTATATTTCGATGATTTCAACGTTGCCTCTAATGCTGCTTTTTGTATTTACCTGTAAATGTCATCCTGCAATTTCTCTTATAATTTTTGTAATAATGGGATTTATAACAATGATGGCTACCCCTGTTACAATGGTTATGGCACAAAATATTCTGCCCGAGTATAAAAGCATTATATCAGGCTTTATAAACGGATTTTCCTGGGGAATTGTTGCGATTGCAATGTCTCTTTTAGGTTTTGTTGCAGAAAAGTTCGGCATTACAAATGTTCTGATTTTTGTTGCAGTAATCCCCGCAGTATGCTCAATTCTGGTTAAAGAATTATTTAAAGAAACCAAATAAAAAATTTATGCCAGGACATTCAAAGAGTTTTTTACATTATTATGCTGATTTTTGCCAGCAAATTTTTCCTGGAGATAAGTAACTTTGTACAATAACTTGTTAGTCAGCAAATCAAGACTTAATTTGTTATCAATTTTATTCAGCATGCTTAATTCATGTTCGCCTCCAAAAGTATGGGCAGAATTAGATGCATTATTATTTTGTAAAGATGCTGAATTATTCAAAGTGTTATGCACATTTAAACGGGCAATGGAAGAAACTAACATTCCTAACTCCTACTATGTCTCCTACCAAATATTATTTTAATACGCTTAAAATAAAAAATCAAGTATTAACTTTTGTAACAAATCGGGTAATCTCTGAAATTGTATAATTAATATATACTTTATATATATAAGCATTAAATAAACACAAGGATATTAAAAGAGAGTATTTAAATAAGAGAGAGACTTAAAATTCCTATTCCTACCTTCCTAAAATCAAAAATTTACCTCCTTAACAAGGAGGCTTTTTTTTATATATAAAGCCGTGCCACTGTCTATCGAATATACCGAATAAAATCTTTAAATCTGAAATCTCTTTTTAAAAATACGACACCCGCAAGTATTGTCTTAGTGCTGCTATGTTTCCATCCTGACACGGTTCGACAGCTTACGCCGCCATATCCTTAAACGTCAACAATATCAAATTTATCAAAATTAACCGTTATAGCCTCATAACAGGCTCTGCACCCCGCATAAGCTTCGGGTCGAGGGATTGCAACTCCCCGTGGAGCACGGCTGTTTATATTTTAGCATGAAATTTCTATTTTTTTCAATTTTAATTTTTCTTACTTTTAAAAATTTTTTAGACATTCGGTCAATATAAAATTTATCTAAAACAAGATAATAATAGTTTGAAAGGAGAAAAAATGGAAAGACTCGATTTATACAGATGTGAAATCTGCGGGAATCTTGTTGAACTTATTCTTACAGGAGATGGAGAGCTTGTCTGCTGCGCCCAGCCCATGAAAAAGGTAAGCGGGCTGAAAAGAGAAGAAGCAATTTTTGAAAAGCATATTCCTGTTTTTGTAAAGAATGAAAATAACGGTGATGAAGTCAGAGTGGGTGAAGTTTTGCATCCTATGACAGACGAGCATTACATAATGTTTATCGAAACAATTTCTGAAGACAAAAATCATGTTCAACTTCAATATTTGCATCCTGGTGATGAGCCTAAAATGCTTTTAGAGCATAAATTAGGAAAAACTCTGGCACGCGAATTTTGTAACTTACACGGTCTATGGGAGGGCACAAGTGATTAACGAAAAGGTAGAAAACGTACTTAATTCACAAATTAACAAAGAATTTTATTCAGCTTATCTTTATCTTGCTATGTCTGCATTTTTTGATGAAATTGGTCTATATGGTTTTTCTAACTGGACTAAAGTACAGGCCAAAGAAGAAATGGATCACGGAATGATTTTATTTGATTATATCATTGAACGAGATGGTACGGTTAAATTGGAACAAATAGATGCACCGCAAAGAGATTTTCAAAATCCGCTTCAGGTATTTGAGAAAATACTTGAGCATGAAAAATTCGTTACGGAAAGCATTAACTGTGTTGCTTCAATGAGCGAGGATGAATGCGACCTTGCGACAAGACATTTTATTAACTGGTATATTTCAGAACAGGTCGAGGAAGAAGCAAATGCAAGAGATGTGATTACTAAGCTTAAAATGTTTGGTGAGGATAAAGCATCTTTGTATCATCTTGATCAGGATTTGAGTAAGCGCGAATATAAAGCTCATTCATATAAATAAAAAGTATTGGCGGGAAATGATTTTCCCGCTTTTTATAATTATTTCAATTTTGTAAACAATTTGTCCGAAATTAAAAAATAGCTTATCATATAAGTATGAAAAACGGTAAAATAGTTGTAGTCGATGATGAAAAAATAGTTACCTCAGCTTTTAAGGCCCTGTTTAAGGTTGAGGGTTATTCTGATATACATTTGTTTAATGCCCCGTCAGAAGCTGTTGAATTTTTAAAATCAAATGTACCTGATCTTATTATTTCGGACTTTATGATGCCAGGGATGAACGGTTTGGAATTTCTTACTGAAGCAAAAAAAATATACCCCGAAGTGAGTATGATTTTGTTGACAGGCTATGCTGACAAAGAAAATGCCATAAAAGCAATTAATGAAATCGGGCTTTATAAATACATTGAAAAACCGTGGGATAATGATGATTTGATGATGAATATCCGCAACGGGATTGAAAGAAGCCATCTGCTTGAAAATCTTCGAAATAAGATTGATGAACTTGAGCAGGCTAAATTAAAGCTTGAGGATTACTCGCAAAATCTTGAGAAAATTGTTGCTGAGCGGACTGCGGATTTGTTTGAAGCAAATAAAAAATTATCAGGCATAATTAATTATTGCGCTGACGGAATTATAATTGTGGACGGAGAAGGGCATATTTTACAGGTAAATCCCGCATGTGAAAATCTTGTCGGACTTTCTGAAAAAGCTCTTTACAAGAAAAAATTTCAGGAAATAGCTTATTCTAATGTAAAGGAATTAAATTCTGCAAAAGAGAATAAAACAGGCGAGATATTCGGACTCGGCAGTGATAAATCGGATGTGCTTTTGCGCGATTACTATATTGTAAATTCCTTAAGCGGAGAGCATATCCCTGTTGAAATAAGTTTTGCTGCTATTTCAAATGACAATGATAACAATTACAGTAAGTTTGTTGGTGTTATAAGAGATGTAAGTGTTCAAAAAGAAACGGAAAGATTGCGTGATGACTTTATTGCAACATTGACACATGATATGAGAACCCCTCTTCTTGCTGCTATTCAGACTTTAAAATTTTTCCTCGAAGGTGCAATAGGCGAACTTGATGAAAAACAAAAGGTTCTTTTATCTACAATGCTTCAAAGCAATGAGGATTTACTGGGTCTTGTGAATGCCTTGTTAGAAGTTTACAGGTTTGAGAGCGGGAAATTGTCTTTGTGTAAAACGGCTTTTCCGGTAAGAGATCTTGTTGAACAATGCTACACAGAGCTTAAGCCTCTTGCGGATAAAAAAGCTTTGAATTTTTCAGTTACTTTTGAACTTCCCGATGATTTGCACATATATGCTGACAGGGCTGAAATAAAGCGTGTTATTACTAACCTTTGCGGAAATGCAGTAAATTATACCAATAAGGGCGGTGAAATAAAGGTGCTTGCAAAAGCTCAGAACGGGGATTTTATATTTTCTGTAAGCGATAATGGAAATGGAATTCCGCAGGCGGATATACCAAATTTGTTTAAAAGATTTTCGCAGGGAACTACAAGGAAACGTTCTACTGGAACCGGTTTGGGCTTATATTTGTCAAGACAGATTATAGAAGCGCATAACGGGAAAATTTGGGTTGACAGTAAAGTAGATAAAGGGAGCGAGTTTTCTTTCCTTTTAACAAATGTTGTAACAGATGCTAAAGTTAAAGAAAGACAGGTTTCTAATGGCTAAAAATATTAAAGTTTTAATTGTTGAAGATCATGATATGGCCCGTATGGGACTTTCTGTGATTTTGAGCAATAATCCAAACATAGAAATCGCCGGTATGTTTGCGGACGGTCTTGAAGGCGTTGAAAATGCTCTTAAAATTAAACCTGACGTTGTTGTTATGGATATTGGGCTTCCGACAATTGACGGGATTGAGGCTACAAAGAGGATTAAGGCAGCAAACCCTGATATAAAAGTTTTAATGTATACTTCAAGAGAAGGAGATGATGATATTTTTGACTCTTTTCAGGCAGGTGCAGACGGCTATATTACAAAGGGAGCAACTTCAGAACAGACTGTGGCTGCAGTTACTGCCGTTTCCGAGGGCGCAGGATGGCTTGATCCAGCAATAGCTAAAGTTGTTCTTTCAAATATAAGACGAACTAATGAGTATACTGAAAAACGCGGGGAAATAAATTATAAACTTGGTAAAAATTTGTACGGACTAACAGAACGTGAAATGGAAGTTCTGGCGCTGATTGTTGACGGACTTACCAACCCGCAGATTGCCGAAAAACTTGTTATTACAATATCAACTACAAAGACTCATGTTCATAGTATTTTGCAGAAGCTTTATGTAAATTCTCGCTCAAAAGCAATATCTATGGCTATGAAGGAAGGTCTAGTATAGTATGATTTATGCTCTTCTAGGGATTGCTGTTGCTTTTTGCGCTTTTATTCAGTGGGGTGACGAAATCACAATGCCTAACTTTGATGATGTAAATCAAAAAGAGGCAAAATATATTCACAATGTGAATAAGAAAGCGGAAAAAGAAAAATTTGAACGTACAAAGTTAAACAGACATCCGTCAGGCTTTATGACTGTTGAAGAGTATGAACTTCTTTCTACTCCAAAAGATAGAATGTCTGAAGAAATTGAGGCGCCGAAAATTCCGACTCCTGCTGATATGATTTATGTCCCGCAGCCTGAATACAGGATTGTAAAATATAATAATCCTCCAGGTGCGTCTGAAATCTCTTTAAATAAAACTTTTTACGAAAAAAGACAGCAAAATGCGCAGGGGATTGTATCACCAGATTTTTCAAGACTTGTTTATCCTTCTGTTTATTATTATCCTGATAGCGCATCAACTGCATGCGATTTATTTGTAATTAACCTTGAAGAAGCAAAATCAAATTTGCACAAAATTCTTACTGCAAATGTTATACACAGACTTGCTGAACCGATTTTATCCACTGACAAAAATATTGATAATTATTTTACATTCAGAACAATTACACCGGTTGATTTTTCTGCAGACGGAACCAAACTTCTCGTGAAAGAAAAAATAGGCAATTCCAAAGACGGAATCTGGAAAACAACTCCGGTAGTTTATGATTTTACAAATAATGTTTCATATAGTCTTGTTGAAGTTCGTGATGCAATTGCTTATTACTGGGAAGAAAACAAGGGAATTAATCTGGAAGATAAACGATGGGATGTGTATCCTCTGGGTTTCTCAGCTGATGAGAGCGACAGGATAATGCTTAATGCTTACGCATTCACAGGAGACAAGCCTGTAAATCTAGGAACCTGGTCTGTTAATTATAAAGGAGAACAGACCAGATTAGTAACTTTTAAACCTGAAAGTGTAAGTATAAGCATGAACGGTTATAAACTTGTTAAATCCGGTGTGGTTGCGCCTTCTATAACTGAGCGGGAGAAGGAACAACTAAAACGGATAGAAAAAGAAAATATAAAACAAAAGAAAAAAGAAGACAAAGAATATGTAAAAAATTTAGAGGCATCATATAAAGCAAAGATAAAAGAAATGGATAAAGAATTTGCAGAACAGCAAAAGGATTACAAGCTAAGAAAAAGAATTCAGGGTTCAACATCCGGTGATGAAATTCTAATAAAATATAATGAAATCAAAGCAAAACAGGAAGAAAAAGAAAAACAAAGGCTTGAAAAATTAAGACAAAAGGAACTACGCCGTTTGAACAATAAAAACAGCACTAAAAATGATTCCTCTTCTCAAATACCTGAATAACTTTATTTTAAAATACTTTTTAAGGTACTAAGCATACAAGATTTAAGTCTGTCACATTCTTCTTTTGTTTTTGCCTCAAATCTTAAAGTAAAGACAGGTTCTGTGTTGCTCTGACGTATTAAGGCAAAGCCCCCGTCAAATACTATTCTCATACCATCAAGTGTAATAATCTCTTTTATTTTAGAGCCGAACATATCAGGAGTATTTTCAACACACTGTTTTACCTTTTCAAGAGTGGTTTTTTTTAACTCGTTTGGACAAGGGAAACGAACTTCCTCCGATGAACAAATACTGTCAAAAGGTTTTAGCATATCAGAAATTTTAAAGTCAGGGTTTAGTTTTCTGTGATTTGCTATAATTTCAATAAGCCTGCAGCCAGCATATATTGCATCATCAAATCCGTAGTATCTATCCTTAAAAAATGTATGTCCGCTCATTTCACCTGCCAGAAGGGCGTTTGTTTCCTTCATTTTATCTTTAATGTATCCGTGACCGGTTTTACACATTACGGCCTGACCTCCGGCATTATTAATCTCATCATATAATACTTGAGAGCATTTTACTTCGCTGACAACAACAGGACAAATTCCTTTTTTTCTACAATCTTCAATTAAGTCAAAAGCATATAATAAAAGCAGTTTGTCTCCTGTTAAAAATTTTCCGTTTTGATCAACAACGCCTATCCTGTCACTGTCGCCGTCATAAGCAATACCAATGTCAGCTTTATTTTCCACAACAACCTTTTTTAAAGTATCAAGAGTCTTTTCTACACTCGGGTTTGGATGATGGTTGGGAAATGTTCCGTCTGGTTCAGAGAAAAGCTCAATAACTTCGCAGCCAATTTCTTTGTAAAGCTGCGGACCGACAACGCCGCCTGTAGCATTTGCACTGTCAACTACAACTTTTATTCCGGTGCCGATTTTTCCGAATTTTTCTTTCATTTCGTTTATGTAGTCAGGAATAACGTCATAATACTTTACTTTCCCGCAGCTGCTGTATTCCGGTTCAGCTTTTAAAATATCAATTATATCAACATTTTTAAAGTGTTTAAAGGTTATTTCTTTTACTTCAGCTATTTGTTTTTCTGTTAATGTTCGTTTATTAAATGTCATTTTTAATCCGTTGTATTCTTTCGGATTATGACTTGCAGTAATAATGAGGGCTGCAATAACTCCCTTACCTTCCGTAATATTATCAGGAAGGCCAGCTGCCTCGCTGTAATAACCTATTGGAGTAGGGGCAAGCCCAAGATTTACAACATTTGCTCCTGTAGAGATAACTCCCTTTTCAAGAGCTTGTGCAAGCGCCGGAGAATGTGTCCTTGCATCTCTTGTTATTGTAATCCACATATCAGCAGGCATTTTACCTGAATTTATCTTAAGCCATTCGACGAAACTTTTACCTGTATTATAAAAAAGTTCTTCTGTAATATCCTGACCGTAAATCCCGCGTATATCATTTTTACCAAAGGCATGTTCATATTTTTTCATATTAAAGCTCCCCGTTTACTGTTATTGTATAATTATATCATGAAAAATTTAATTGAGAATCTGGCTAATAAACAAAATTTTGCAGGATGGGTATTTATTCTTCCGGCTTTTGCAGGAACTTTCATATTTATTATAATACCTGTCCTTTTTTCCTTTGCTTTAAGCTTTACAAAATGGGATTTAATAAACCCTGTTGAATTTGTTGGCATGGACAACTATTTTCTTCTTTTTAAAGAGCCGTTATTTTATAAAATTCTTGCAAATACAATTGTTTTTGCGCTTTCTACTTCAGTATTCGGTATTATTATTCCTATGATTCTAGCTTGCATACTTAATTCAAAAATTAGAGGCAGTGATTTTTTTAAAACTGCATATTTTCTCCCTTTCATAACTCCTATGATTGTAATTGGAATAGTATGGCAATGGATATTTGATCCGAATATCGGAATTTTAAATCATATTTTAAATATCCATGTTAATTGGTTATATGACGAACATTTTGCTATGACTGCTTTAATTATTATTTCTGTTTGGAAACTTATAGGCTATAATATGATTATTTTTTTAAGTTCTCTTAGTTCTATATCACAAAGTATGTTTGAAGCGGCTAAAATTGACGGTGCAAATCCGGTGCAGACTTTTGTTAATGTTACAGTTCCGCTGATGTCACCAACGATTTTTTTTGTTGTAATAATTACTGCTATAAGCTCTTTCCAGATATTTGATTTAATTTATTTAATGACGCAGGGCGGCCCGTTGGATAGTACTAATGTTCTTGTTTATGCTATTTATAAAAATGCTTTTGAA
This sequence comes from Candidatus Gastranaerophilales bacterium, assembly GCA_944324015.1. Taxonomy (GTDB): domain Bacteria; phylum Cyanobacteriota; class Vampirovibrionia; order Gastranaerophilales; family Gastranaerophilaceae; genus Stercorousia. Next base: position 19,957 of record CALUUR010000012.1, on the reverse strand, counting down.
TACTTTAACGCAGGCAAAGCATCCGCTATTGCCTACGTTTTATTTGTTATTATTCTGGTATTAACTCTTATACAATGGTCACTCAGGAAAAAACTTGTATATAATGAAAATTAAATATTGGCATCAGATGAGTATCTTTTTAAAATATCTTCAGCCTTGATGTTTTCTTTTACATCTCCACCGATAAGTTTTCTGAATTTTCTGCCTAATGTTCCAAGTTCTAAAATACCATTAAAAGTTGCTTCTTCCGGAGTTTTTCCGCCAAGATTGAATACGGAACGTCTGTTCATTGTAAAGTTTGAATATACATTGTCTCCGTTAAGCCCGTGCATAATTAAAATATCGCCTTCATTTGCATTTTTAATATTGTTAAGAGCATTGTCAAGCGAGCGAAGTTGTTTTGTCTGTTCTGCATATCCTATTACTTCTTTAAAAGCTTTATTAGGAATAAATTTTGCGGTAAATGCCGGATGATTACATTTCTTTGAAATTTCCATATTTTGCCTCCTTTAAGCTAAATAAAAAACATAAAAAAATTTTTTGCTAAAACATAAATTTTTGTAACAAATAATGTAAGAAATCTAAAGATTTTTTAGATAAATTCCGTCTTACAAAATATGTAAAGGGAGTGTATAATCATGTATGACGATTTAAGAAATGAAAAAATAATTATTGAAATTGTTAATTTAACACAAAATATCGAGCAGTTTGAAAATGACATTGATTCATACTGTGAATTTATGAAAGAAGTAATTTTAAATACATCCGGATTAAATTAGTAATGTGATTATTGTTTTATTTTTACTAATTTGCTAAATTATATTTGTTATGAAAATATTAATTATAGGCGGTGTTGCAGCGGGCGCAAAGGCAGCTGCAAAAGCACGCAGGGAACTTCCCGATGCAGAAATAGATTTATATACCGATGATACTCATATATCATATTCTTCATGTGGTCTGCCATATTATATTGAAGGTAATTTTGAAGATTACCGATTACTGCTTGTCAGATCTCCTAAAGAATTTGAAGACGATAATGTACATATACATCTCAAACACAGAGTTGTCAAAATAATTCCTGAATCGAAACAGGTATTAATACAGGATTTAAATTCACAAAAAGCTTTTCTTGTTGATTATGATAAATTAATCATAGCAACAGGTGCACGCCCTGTTCTGCCTAATATCAAGAATATTAATTTGCCAAGTGTATTTACCCTAAGAAAGATAGAAGATGGTATTGCAATAAAAGAAAAGGCCTTAAAATCAAAACATGCAACTATAGTCGGTGCCGGGTATATTGGTATGGAACTTTTAGAAGCCTTTGTGCGCCAGAATCTTCATGTAACAGTTTGCGAGTATTCTCCTCAAATTATGAATTTTTTTGATGAAGATATGTCGAAGCTTATTGAAGAACAACTAAAATCAATAAGCAACGGAAGATTTGAATTATATACTTCTGAACTTGTGACAGAACTCTCTGGAGATACCTCGGGTGTAAACTCTGTAAAAACAGGCTCAGGTAGAGAATTCTCCACTGATTTGGTTGTTATCTGTGCTGGAGCTATACCTAATGTAGAAATTGCAAAAGATGCAGGTATTGAACTTGGCATTACAGGTGCGATTAGTGTAAATGAAAAAATGGAAACCAATATTAAAGATATTTATGCCTGCGGCGATTGTGTAGAATCAAATCTTATAGTAAGCAACACAAAAGTATGGGCTCCTTTAGGAGCTAATGCAAATAAAGAGGGGAGAACTGCAGCAATCAACGCTTGCGGTGGCAATGACGTATTTGCAGGAGTGCTTGGTTCAGCTGTTACAAGGTGTCTGAATCTTACTATGTCCATGACGGGCCTGACAGAAAAGAAGGCGAAGATACTCGGTTATACACCTGTATCAGTAACTGTCACAAAAAATGATAAGGTAGGGTATATGCCGGATGTGAATAATATTACGCTTAAACTTATTGCAGATGCTAAAAGCGGCCAAATACTGGGTGCTCAGGCAGTAGGTTCAGGCGATGCTGACAAGCGTATCAACGCACTGACTGCTGCTTTGCTTGCAAAAATGAGTGTTGAAGAATTATATAAGAACGACTTGACCTATGCGCCGCCTTATTCGCCAACAATTGACCCTCTTTTGAATGCTGCACAGTTACTTGCTGATAAAATTAAGCCAAAAGAGTAGAAATATACTTGGCAACCCCTTCTCCCATTGAAAAACAGCTACCTTGAACACGCAATGCACCTTGCGCGAGAAAATCTGCGGATAAACATCTGCCTGCAACGAATAAATTATCAATATCAGCAGACATAAGACTTTCAAGCGGAAGTTGATAATCTTTTACAGCCTCAAGCCCTTTGTCTTTTCTCCTGTTAGAGTGAACATCAACCGGATAGTTTGATACAACCACAGGATGAGCGAATTTTTTGCCTGATTTTAAATCATCAATCGTATAAATATATTTACCTTTAATCCGGCGTGAAACCCGTACACCAAGCATATCAGCCATATTTGAAATATATGCATTTTCAAAGCCCGGAAAGTATTTGCGGCAAAAATGCAGGTATCTGTAAATGTTTTGTCTGGCAAGCAAAAGAGCTTTTGAAATACTTTTAACTTCAAGCGAATTCTTGTAATCAATAATTCGAGGGCAGTTAAAAGCAATAGTATCAGGCATTCCCGGAACTGTAAATATCTGAAAATAGTTAGTATCATAACGATTTAATATACCTTTATGAACAGCATCTTTAAATAAAGGCTCTAAAGCCCATTTTTTGTCCTTGTCCCATGTATAAGCAGTAGAAAGATGTATGTAACCGTCAATATTTTCAACTATAGTAACATTTCTGTCTTTATCAAACTCTTTTAACCACTCAGAAAAAGTCTTTAAATCTATCCCGCTCATCATAAATCGAAGTGTAACGGGTTGAAATTCATGATCTTTTTCCAAAAAATTACAGTTACAAATTTTTCCAACAACACAATTCCCTGTAGCATCAATCACATATCTCGCTCCGACAGATACTGATAATTTTCTTACTTCTAATTCTATCTCGTCGTTATATGCCGATAATATTTCTTTGGTTATTTTTATTCTTTTTATTTTATTATGCTCTATTTTAATACCCAGAATGTTTGTGTCAAAAAATATTTCGACATTTGCTTTTTTCATAAGATTATCAAGCGCAATTTTAGTAATTTCAGGGTTAAACCACGCAGGGTTATTTTGAAAAGTTGTTTGTCCGCCAAGTTTCTTGCATTCTTCTATAAGTGCAGAACGAAACTCAGTATTAATCTGATTTTCACCGGATTTCATAACAGGGATCACAAGCCCTGAAGTTATTGTGCCTCCAAGATGAATGTTTTTTTCTATTATCAGAGTTTTCAAACCAAGCATACCTGCAGTATAAGCTGCAGCACAACCGGCAGTACCGCCGCCTACGACAACTACATCATAAATCATTTTTTCCTCCCGTAGCGTTTTATAAACTGAGAGCTTGATAATAAATTTGAATTTTCGACGTCAGCCTTATGGGCTTCCAGTATAGCCTCATTAGAGGCCGTTAAAGTTTCATCACGATAAAATATACCAGCCTTTGTTGTAGTAAGCCCTAAATCGTATTGTGAGAGCTCATTTTTTATAAGTGATTTATTTTTAACTGCAAGAGTACCTGTGTACTTATTATAACTGCTGCAATAAATTTTCCCGACAAAAAATCCTGCTGTTAAAAAAGCATTTCTTACAGCGGCTGAATTAGAATAAGTTAAAATCATTCCATCATCATTCAGCCTGTTATAAAGCTGTTTAAAAAAATCAACGGTCCACAAACAAGGGCACTTAGAAGGAGTAAAAGCGTCCAAAAATATAAAATCATATATTTTTTTGTCTTTTGATATTACTTGTCTAGCATCATTGATACTAAGGTCAAAATCAATATCCGCTGTTTCTAAGTCTTTAAGTGCAATTTTATTACTCTTAGATGTATACCTATAATATATATTATGTAAGAAGGTATTTAAACCTGCTGCAGGGGTATATTTATCATTATTTTTCTTTAAAAACTTATAGAAATTGATTAAATCTTTGTCAAAAAATTTTGAATAATCTTTTGAAAATAAAATTTCTTCTGTTTGACTATCAATATTGTTTATAAGTTTATTTAGTAAAATAAAATTAATTTCTGTTTGTAACTCGTATTTAACATAACTGGATTCAGAAAGCAGTTGTTCTATTTTTTCATTTTTAAAATCTATTTTATTAATTTTTGAATTATTTTTTGCAGTTTTAAAAAAAGGTGATAAATTTGCAAGAATTTTATCTGTGTCAACAGCATGTATGTAAAGTTTATATTTTTTATTATTGGCATCTATCTTATCGTTATAATTAATATTTTTATTATCAGTATATATCTCTTCGTTATATAAGATTTTATAAAACTCATTTAAAAAACTTTTTGTATTATATCCGATACCAAAACATATATCTAAAATTTTAAAATCAGTTTTTTTTTGCATATAACTTTTTAAATTTATAGGCAGAACAAATTTTTCGTATGCTTCTGTAAAAGCGCCTAAAGTAGAATGGTATATATCGTCTGCTTCATATGAAAACAAACCGACTGAGCCGTCATTTGTAAAATACGGGTATAATTCGTACATTCTTTTATTATAAGTCATAATTTATAGAGTTCAAATTCTTTAAATATCTTCATTATTAGCATTTTATATTATTTATGTTATAATGTTTTTGTAAATGAGGGAATTATGAAAATAAGTGTAAAAGTGCCTGCTACAGCGGCAAATTTAGGCCCGGGGTTTGATTCTCTGGGAATGGCTCTGCCAATATATAATACTATTACAATAGAAGAAACAGTTTTACCAGGTACTGGGATTGAAATTAATGTAATTAACGATAATGCTATTGCAGACGATTTAATGCTCGAACACATTCCGATGGATGAAAGCAGTATAATTTATAAGGCTGTTGAGCTTTTGTACAATTCAATCGGTCAAACACCCAGCGAGCTTAAAATAAATGTACAATCGCAAATTCCAATAGCAAAGGGCTTAGGAAGCAGTGCTTCCGTGATAGTCGGCGGACTTCTTGCTGCAAACGAACTTTTGGGACGTCCTGCCGATGAGGTAGCACTTTTATCTATTGCAACAGAAGTTGAAGGTCATCCGGATAATGTCACTCCTGCAATTGTAGGCGGTCTTGTATTAACATCTCAGGAGGATGACGGAAGTATTGTTTATACAAAACTTGATTGGCCTGATGAGTGGAGTATTACAGTTTGTGTTCCGGATTATGAACTTTCTACAGAAATTTCCCGCTCTGTACTCCCAAAAGAAGTTCCGATGAAGGATGCTGTTTTTAATGCAAAGCGTCTTGCAATGTTTGTTCAGGCTGTAAATAAAAAAGATTCTGAATTGATGAAACTTGCGCTGCAGGATAAATTGCATCAGCCATACAGAATGAAACTTGTTCCGGGACTGGATAAAATTATGGATAATTTGAAACATGAGGAAAACGTGCTCGGATGTGTATTAAGCGGCGCCGGTCCTTCAATTATTGTAATTTCCCGGAAAAATAATCTTGATAAGATTAAGTCAATTGTAAAAAATACGTGGGAAGAATTGAATGTTAAAGCAAATATTATGACTTTGCCAATAGAAAAAGATGGCGCACAGATAATTAATAATGAAAATTAATCATAAAAAAACTCCCTCAAGGGAGTTTTTTTATGAGCCTTTATATCTAGCTGCCGGAGCCTGTGTAATCAGGTACAGCATTTTTAGCGCCGTCTTGTTCTTCTTTCTTCTTAGCTTCATATTGACCTTTAGCTAATTGGAGTCTTGATTCTAAATTATCTTTACGTGTTTCAAGTGTATCTTGTATAGCTTTTAAAGGTTCAAGCTGTGCTTCTCTCATCATGTCAAAATATTCAGCCATAGCGGATTGTTTTGCATAATAAAAACTTTGCACATCATAGAGTCCCATTTGATATTGCTGCAGTTCTTGAGCAGCTGCCTGTCCAAGGCCTGCCTGATATCCTCCACTCATAACAGCCTGAGTAGCAGGGGATATCGATAATATCCCGTTTCTGTAACCATTCATCTCTAAATTCATGGCCGAGGTTTCTCTGCGCTCAGCACGTTGAAACATTTCTTCAAGGTCACCGACTTGTTTAGTGACACGGTTATAGCGGCTTGTAACACTTGTCAGTTCATTTTGTAAAGTTCTGACAAGTTTTCCGGCCATTATTTTTCCGTATGAGCCTGATAGAAAACCCATGTTATTATCCTTTGTGTTTAGTCCTCGTAAATATATAAAGTATATATTTAGTTGATAATTGCTTAAATAAGACAAATTTTTACATTTCTTTACATTTATCTTTTTTAATTAACCATCTATAAATTGCATGTTTTTAACTTTCCTGATAAAATTCTTTTAAAGGAGAATTTATGTTAAACAAACGCTTTTTTACCGGTAAAAATATAGTTTTTGCAGCACTGGTTATTATACTTCTTTTAATACTTCCTAAAATAATCGGGGTTTTAATGTTGTTTTTCGGCGCTTATGTGATTGCGTGCGCTCTAAATCCATACGTTGCCAAATTGATGAAAAAAATGAACAGAACAGCCGCATCGTCTGTTGTTTTAATATGCTGTATTTTAGGTATAATTGCACTTTTTGTTCCAATTGCTTTTGTTGCATATAAAGAAATTAAAACATTTTTAATAACCTTACCTGAAAAAATTACGGATGTTACGAATTTCCTGCTTAACGCAGAATTTATGGGGCATAAAATACCTGAGATGTTTGATCCCGGCTCTATCTTAGGAACATCCTCAACATTTGCACAGGGACTTGTCAACCAGTCATGGAGCTTTACTGTCGGGCTGTTTCAGCTTGTAATGGTTTCTGTTGCCCTTACTATGATTGTCTATTATATTCTTGCAGATAAAGTATATTTAAAGAGTAAATTTTTAGAATTTTTCCCGCCGGATTTAAAAGATAAGGCAGATGAAATATTAACGAATATAAGCAACAAGGTCGGCGGGTATGTCAGAGCACAAATTTTATCTATGGCTGCTGTTGGCCTTATGATGGCTATAGTTCTTGTTCTGCTCGGTATAGAATATTCTACGCTTTTAGGATTAATATCCGGAATTCTTGATATTATACCTATTTTAGGTCCGACTATTGCTCTCGGCATTATAATACTGGTTGCATATCCGGCAGGAATTATAAAAATAATTCTTATTATTGCAGGTTTTTTACTCGTTCAGCAGGTATCCAACTATGTTGTCCGCCCTGTTTTATTCGGCAAGTTAATGGAATTACATCCGCTTATGATTTTTCTTGCCCTCTTTCTTGCAGAGCAGTTTTTAGGTTTCTGGGGAGTAATACTTTCACCTGCTATCGCTGCAACAATATGCGTACTTATTGATGAGCTTTATATAACTCCTATGAATTTAAAGGCTAAAGAACCTGATGAATAATAAAAAAGAAATCTATTTATATAACAGACCTCAGAAAAAAAATTCGGAATTTATTATGTGGATGGGATTCCCCGGTATTTATTCTTTTTCAATGTCCTCTCTCGGATATCTCTGGATGTGTAAAACAATTGATGAACTTCAGGATGTTAATATTGAAAGAATTTGTTCTGATACGGAAAAGACCCGATTTAACGTTAATGATGTAAAAATGTTTGGTTTTTCCTTTTCTTTTGATTTGGATTTTCTAACGATTTTCGCCATGCTGGAAAAATATGGTATACCTTTAAAATCAAAAGAAAGAACTGAAGGTCCTCTTGTGTTTGCCGGCGGACCTGTTGTGAGTGCAAACCCCAAACCGTATAAAGATTTTTTTGATTTCTTTATTATTGGTGACGGTGAAGATATAAATCTGACAGCTGTTAACATCTGTAAAAATTCACCGGATAAAACTTCCGCATTGAAACGCCTGTCTGAAATTGAAGGTATATATGTTCCGGCTTATCCTAAAAGAGTAAAAAAACTTACGAAACAGTTAAAAGAATGTATTTATACTCCGATTATAAGTGAAGATGCATTTTTTAAAAATACTTTTATTCTTGAAATGTCACGCGGATGTGCTAACAGATGCGGATTTTGTCTGGCATCGTATTTGAACTTGCCGCTGCGCTGTATTCCATACGAAGAACTATTAAAGGCTATTGATTTAGGGCTTGAAAATACAGACAGTATCGCCCTGCTAGGTGCACAAATTAGCGCTCATCCGCATTTTCATGATGTGTGCGAATATATTTTCAATAAAATACAGTCAGGTAAAGATATAAAGATGAGTGTTTCTTCTTTAAGAGTTGATGCTATAACTCCGCATGTCGTTAAAACACTTGTTGCTGCCGGACAAAAAACTTCAACCCTTGCTGTTGAAGCAGGCAGTGAAAGACTGCGCAAAGCTATTAATAAAAATTTGGATGCGGAACAAATATTTAATGCAGTAAAAATTGCACGTGAAAACGGTTTAAAAGGTTTAAAATTCTATGGAATGATTGGACTTCCTACAGAAGAATATGAGGATTTAGAAGAAATAATAAACCTTGCAAAAAAAATAAAAAAACATAACAAAGGCTTTGAAATATCATTTGGCTTTTCCAGTTTTGTTCCTAAGCCTAATACGCCTTTTCAATGGTGCGGAAGAAATGAAACTAAATTATTAGAACAAAAAGCAAATTTCCTAAAAAAAGAACTCCACAAACTCGGTATTTCTTCACAAATTTCAAGTATTAAATGGGATTACTGGCAGGCAGTATTATCAAGAGGCGATGAATCACTATGCGATTTTGTTCTGGAAGTGTATAGACAGGGCGGGAAACTCGGCGCCTTTAAAGCTGCAGCAAAAAAATTTAAAATAAACACTGATTCTTTTGCAACAGAAAATTATTCTTTTGATAAAAAACTGCCCTGGGATTTTATCGAAATTTCTCCGGGTAAAGAGTTTCTTATAAAAGAAAATAAAAGGCTGCTTTTAGATTTTATATAGGGGTATAGTCACAATATACAAGACTTGACCACTTTTCAAAATAACTTATCTGCGTTGCGCTGCCTGATTTTACATATATTTTGCTCAGTGAGCTGTGAGGTATGTTTAAAGCAAGACAAATTGCAGCTTTAATAATATCTTTATGAGTTACAATAACTATTCTGTTGCCGGTATTTTCTTCAATAACTCTATCAAGTGTCACACCAACCCTGTTTATAAAATCAGTTATACTCTCGGCATCTTCAGGCACAGCAATTTCAGTGCAATTTAATAGTTTTTCCAGTTCTTCAGGAGAATTTTCATAAACCTGTTCAAAAGTAAGTCCGTTAAAACTACCGCACTTTCTTGGATGCAAATCTTCTATAACATGAAACTCCTGTTTAAAAACTTTTGCAACCATTTCAGCACTCTGTCTGGAACGAACAGCAGGAGAGGAGTATATTTTGCTGTTTTTTATTCCTCTTTGTCGTATAAAATCACAGATTTTCTCTATTTCCTGCTGGCCGGCTTCACTTAAAGGCGGATAATTCTCGGAATCGGTAAACTTGTCATCTTCGCTAAATATTGTAGCACCATTACATATAAAAGTTACTTTACATTTTCTGTTAAAATACATAAAAATTCTCCTCGTTTTCTTAATTATAACATATTTTGTAGTATAATCAAGAAAAAAAGGAGTTTATTTATGAGAGGAAAAGCTTTTAAATTTGGCGATAACATTTCTACCGATCACATTGCACCCGGCAGGCTTTTTCATTTAAGGTCAAACCTTCCTGAATTTGCTAAACATGTTCTGGAAGATGCCGATTCTAATTTTGCCCAAAATGTAAAAAAGGGTGATTTTATAGTCGCAGGTTCTAATTTTGGACTTGGATCTTCAAGAGAACATGCACCGCAGATTATAAAACTTGCAGGTGTGGGAGCTGTTCTGGCTAAGTCATTCGCCAGAATATTTTACAGGAACGCAATTAATATCGGCCTGCTTGCAGTCGAATGCGACACTGATTCAATAGATGCCGGTGATGAGCTGGATTTGGATATTGAAAACGGTGTTATAAAAAATCTTACAAATGGTACTATAACTAAAATTGAACCTTTACCGCCTGTTATGATAAAATTGCTGAATGACGGGGGACTTGTTGAACATATTAAGAAAAATGGTGATTTTAAATTAATATAGTTACCATTCCCTTAAATTATTTAAAATACTTACTGCAGAACCAAAATTTCTACTTTTCAGGATAATATACTGATTTGTCCGAGGATTAATAATACACATAGTTCTGCTGCATCTGCTGAAAAAATCAGCCATATTAGAGTAATCTGATGCATTACGTCTTTGATTATTGCACTCCTGCAGGCTGTTGCATATTTTTTCCGGACCAATCTGTCCTGTTTTTATATTTTTGAATGCATTTTCCGTATATGCTGCCAGAACATAGTATTTACGGTTTTCGTAAATATTCAGATAATTTGAAAGCTTTTCATGAAAATCAGGAGAAAGATTTTTATTATTTCCGCCCGAATCATAAATATAGAAGACTACTTTTTTATTTGAGTTAAAAATATTAGTCCATGTGTTTGAACTGTATGCCCCTCTTATAACTGTTTCCGGAATTATTCTCGGTCTGTAACTGTTGAATGATTGGTTGTTTACACTGTTAGAACGGTTAGACATGAATAAACTTTTTCTTTCAGCAGCAGGTTTCATATTTTGGGACAAAGAATAAGTTAATTTTTTATAAGCAATATTAATATCGTCAGCGGAAAAGCCCTTTATCACACCTGTATAATAACCAACCGCGCACAAAACAGCGATACATAAAATAAAACTAACAAATTCTTTTAATTTATCATTAATAATATTTTTCATAGAACCAATTTAATTATATAGCATTATTAAGTTATTTGCAATACAAGTTGACAATGTTTTTTGCCTGTAGTATTAATTAAAATACGCACTTGCCGGATTTTCGCGTTGAATTTCTGTTTTGTGCGGGTAAAGCAGGAACGTAGGAATGAAAAATCGTTCGGCAGTTCCGGTTAAAATCAGAATGCGTAAGGGTTTTAGATTTTAATCTTTACCGGTGTAGAAATATTAAAAAGGAGAAAACTAAATGCCTACAATTAATCAGCTTGTTCGTAGAGAACGTAAAAAGCTAACTGACAAAACAAAATCTCCTGCTTTGATGGATTGTCCTCAAAGACGCGGAGTATGTACAAGGGTTTATACTACTACCCCTAAAAAACCGAACTCTGCACTTAGAAAAGTTGCAAGGGTCAGATTGACTAACGGATTTGAAGTTACTTCATATATTCCGGGTATAGGTCACAATCTTCAGGAACACAGTGTTGTTCTTATCAGAGGCGGCAGGGTTAAAGACCTTCCCGGTGTAAGATACCACATCGTAAGAGGTACTTTGGATACTGCTGGTGTTGCAAACAGAGCACAAAGCAGATCTAAATACGGTGCTAAGAAAAATGCTAAAGGAGGTAAGAAATAATGTCAAGACGTTCTAAACCTGCTAAAAGAATACCTTTAGCAGATCCCGTATATAACAGCGTTGATATTTCAAAATTTATTAACAGAATTATGAGACGCGGTAAAAAATCATTAGCCGAAAAAATTTTCTATGCTACTTTATTGAAAATAGAAGAAAGAACCGGTGAAAAACCGCTTGAAATTTTCCAGAAGGCTATGACAAACGCAACTCCGCTTTTGGAAGTTAAAGCAAGACGTATCGGAGGTTCTACATATCAGGTTCCTATTGAAGTAAAAGCTGACAGAGGTTTTGCTTTAGCATCTTCATGGCTGATTGAAGCAGCGAAAAAACGCGGCGGTAAATCATTTATTGACAAGTTAACTAATGAACTGATTGATGCTTCAAACGGTTCCGGTTCGGCTTGCAAGAAACGTGAAGATACTCATAAAATGGCAGAAGCAAACAAAGCTTTTGCACATTACAGATACTAATGTTTTTTATTTATAGCAAAGTATAGCAAAAGAGGAGCACTTGCTCCTCTTTATTTTAATAATTTTAAATCATCTTCCGGATTTGTTATAGCATTAATATTATATTGCTTATTGAAAACATTTAAAACAGAAGGGTTTATAACTGTCGGAGAGCAATCAGAAAGAAATATGTTTTTAGCCCCTTCATTTTTTAGATTTATTATATTCGAAAGAGAATTTACATCGCATTTTGTTAAAAAGAATGCGACTTTTGGAGTATCTACTGGTATTTTCTCAAAAACCCTCTGCAGGACTCCGTAAATCTGCGGGTAATCGTTTCCCAGATTCAAAACAAGAACATTTTCCATATACGGATTATATGAAAAGCTGATTACACCTGATTTTTCCGGTAAAATTTCAAAAAATTTTTTAAAATAATCCTTTTGTTTTAATGTTAAATTTGAATGACCTACTATAAATAAATTTTTGTACTCTTCTAAAACTACTTTATCTATAAAATGATTTAGTTTATCTGAATTAACCCCTACGCACACAGAATCCCTTTCGTGTCCCTTTGCAAATCCTTTAGCCTGATTTGCGGAATTAACTAACGTAGAAAAATCATTATTGACAATCTGTGCAACCCCTTTGGGTGCAATAACATCCGTTGTGAATAATCTGCCTCTATATAAATATTCTATATTTTGAGTTTCATTTTTTGTAAGAAGGATAGAACCCGGAAAAGTTGCAAAATCAAGAATTGTACTTATAAAGCCGGTACCAAAATGCCCTTTTAAGTTTTTACAGTTTTTAAAATAAGGAAAAGCATGTGCAATAAGCAGATTTCCATTTGTATAAACGTCAATATCACTTTCTTTTACATACTCAAGAACATTTTTTAAATCCTCAAGATTTGAGCCGGAAACAAGTATTGCTTTTCCTATCCTTGTTGAACAGGAAACTTCAGTTTCATCAATGTCCCCGAAAACTTTCTGCTGTGCTTTTTTTAAAAGTTTCAACAATTCTACATCAATTTTTGAAAGTAAATCTGTATATTTTAATATTGCATTTCTGTCGACCTTTACCGAATTAAAAATATTTAATGCTTCAAGCACATTATCAGAAGCGTATTCGCAATCACTTCCATACTCATATAAAGAGATTAAATTCACACAAACACTTTTCATAATCGCAGTTAAAATTTCAGCATTATATTTTTGTCCGGTGCTTAATTTTTTATATTTTTGAAGATATTCCTTATCTCCTCTTTTTAGGATTTCAGACAATCCAGTCTTAGGTGAAAGCTTAATAAGATGCTTTAAATCATTACAATCTTCTCCTTTCTCACGGCACAACTGTAAATATTCTTTTCTTAAGCTTAGCAGATTTGAATACTGAAGTGAAAAATTTTTTAGGATTTGTAATTCTGATAAATCTTTTGCAGCATCAATCAGAGCAATTTCACTAATTACAGATTTTGTAATATCGTCTTTACAAACCAAAAACTCCTTTAACTTAAGTAAATAGAATGCAATCTGCCTGAGGAGAATAAGCATAACTTCCTGCATTGAAGAAAGCGCAGGGGAAACAGAGCACGCACCCTTGGAAACACAATCGTTAAATTCGTAATTATAGGAAGAACTGTAAAACATTAAAGCCTGCTTTCTATGTATTTTATAATATCATCAGATTCATACATCCCTGTATTCCTTTCGTTATCATATAGATATGGAACCTGCTCATATCCTCCCAGTTTAATCATTAGTTCGCGGTTATCTTTATCCGAAATATTTTTTTTATTATATTGAATATTATTTTTTTCAAGAAAATCCATTACTTTGCGACAGTAAGGGCATGTTTCTAATACGTATAAATCAAACATGGTATGTCTCCTTTTTATACATTATAATTCATCATTGATAATATAAATCACCGATTTATACAATAAAAAAGTAGTATAATTGCATAAGAAACATTTTTATATTAAACTTTGAGTTATGAAAAATATATTATTTATATTCGGTACAAGACCTGAAGTTATTAAGCTTGCTCCTGTTATTATTGAGCTAACAAAGCACCCTGATAAATACAATGTTATTATATGCAATACTGAGCAGCAAAAAGAATTATCCAATCAAACGCTTGCTTATTTCGGATTAAAAGCAGACTTAAATCTTGATTGTATGCGTCCTAATCAATCACTATTAGAGGTACAGACAAGAATTTTAACAGCCCTTGATAAAGTATTCGATGAACACAAAATTGATGCCACAGTTGTTCAGGGAGATACAATGACTGTCCTTTGCGGGGCTCTTGCAAGTTATTACAGAAAAATTCCTGTTTATCATGTAGAAGCGGGGTTGCGTTCTTATGATATTTATGAACCGTTTCCGGAAGAGGTTATGCGGCAGATGACAACAAGGGTTGCTGAGCTTAATTTTGCACCTACAGAAAAGAATAGGCAGGCCCTTTTAAAAGAAAATATAAAAGAGGATAAAATATTTGTTGTCGGAAATACTGTTATTGACGCACTTTTTTGTCTTTCAGAAGATACTTTAAACAGCGCGAAAAGATATTTTGAAGATTTAGATATCAAAATTAATGATAAACTTCTTTTAATAACTGCACACAGGCGTGAGAATCACGGGGAAAGAATAGACAGAATTCTGAAAGCAATAGAATATCTGGTACAAAAATACAGCGACCACACATTTGTTATACCTGTGCACCCAAATCCGAATGTTAAGGAAAAAATTCATAAAAGACTTGAAAAATATATGAATGTCAAACTTTTACCGCCGTTGGATTATCCGAATTTAGTTTATTTGATGAAAAATGCGAAATTAATTCTTACAGATTCCGGCGGTATTCAGGAAGAAGCCCCATCATTCGGCTGTCCGACTCTTGTTATGCGTTACGAAACTGAACGTCAGGAAGGCATTGACGCAGGTGTTTCTGTTTTAGTCGGCGCAGATTACGATAAAATTGTTTCTGAAAGCGAAACAATTCTCTCTAAACCAAGAAAAGAAACTCGATTAAAAGTCCAAAATCCATACGGAGATGGAACATCAGCGCAAAAAATTGAAAAAATCATAAGCAATATTCAATATTAAACTTTCATAGCTGTTCTGTTTTCATAACTCCGTATTGTTTCTCCCTTTAATACGTGTTTTGAATAACTTTTTAGCCTGTAGTTCATGCTCGGTAAAGATTTTATTTCTCTCTGGAAATTTTTATAAAGAGCCTTTTCACGCTCTTTTATAAGTTCATCCTTATTTCCCGTAAATGCTATGGGAGTATTTTGGGCAGAGCGCATAACAACGAAAAGAAACATTATTGAAACAACAGTCCATAAAAATTTTCCCTGTGAAGAAGAAGTTTTTACAGGAAGCGGTGCTGAATCAGGGGTTTCAAAAATAACATCAGCTTTTGATATATTTGGAGCATCTATGAAAATTTTAATTTCATCTGTGCCGGTATTTTGAATTACAAGCCCTTTTACATCAGATGCATTTTTGTATAGAGCGGTTATATCATGTGATTGTGTTATACCATTCAAAGTCAAAACCACACTGTCCTGCCCCGTAATATCTTTTTTTACCTTAGCAGGACTGTCAGATCGTAAAACAACAGACAAACTGCCGTCATTATTATCAATTACAACAGAATTAAGAAAATTATCTGCAGCAAATGCTGATAAACCCGATAAAATTATAAATGTTAACAATATCTTTTTCAACATATCCTATCCTCACACAATATACATTATTTCATTATCAGAAAATAGTCATCCATCAAGAGTTTTAAGCTGATAAATCATTAGATTGATATATTTGTTAAGTAATGTAACAAAAGAAAAGCATGTCGAAATTCGAAAAAAATTTTTTTGTTTATATAAATGTAAGACACGAGAATGAGGAGTTTGAGAATGAACGGTATTTTAGCTAAGTCATCGGAAAACAGAACAAATAATATACAAAGCAGCAGACCGGCAGAAACAATTGAAACGGCAGGCTCTCTCGCAATGAAGCAGTTTCATAGTCTTTTTGAGGCTAACACATACGATGAATTTACTACAAATAACCCGTTTTCAGTAGATTATAGTCAGTATTCCGATTCAGGAGAAACTGTTGCATATACAGGCGGTTTTTTAAGCAGTTTTTCAAATGCAGTATCAACCTTATCTTCAAGCGGAAGTTTTAGCGTATCTGCAGCGTCCTGCGGAGGATTTTCAGGAGCATCTTCAGGAGGGTCCTGCGGCGGGGGCGGCGGTTTTTCATCAGTATGTTAGTTTTTGGTTTTATAAAGAAAAAGAAATACACTAAACGGCTGTTCTTTAATCAGCCGTTTTTTATTTAAATAATAATATGGATAAAAAATATTATACATATATTTTATTAACTGAAAATGAGACTTTATACTGCGGCTACACGGATGATGTTGAAAAACGATTTCATATGCACATAACAGGAAAAGGTGCAAAATATACACGGGCAAACAAACCTGTAAAAATTGTATATAAAAAAGAATTTAAAAATAAATCAGAGGCAATGAAAGAAGAAGCACGACTAAAAAAATTATCACACAGAGAAAAGCTTTGTTTAATTTCAGAGTAGCAAAATTTTTTTTTCACAAGTTTTTCTTTCAATATCAAATTTTGAAAGGAAACGGAAATGAAAATAAGTTCAAATAATCATCAAATGCAATCAACCCCTAATTTTACAGCAATACGCATAGTAAAAACAACACCTGAGCAATTTGTAAAATTTAAGAATGAATTTAATAATTTTTGCAATAAAAATACAGTATTTAGAGCTCAGTCTATTGAACAGGATAATTTTTTTAATAAACTTTTTGAAAAAATGAAGAATAACAAATATTCAGATGAGTGGTTCGTAAGCAATTTATTGAACAATGATTTACTCAAATCAGATAGTCTTCAAAATCTGCCTATGATTGTTATAACAGGATTTGATAGAATTAAACTTGCTCTTTACAGTTATTCACATATGTTTTCAAATATAAAATTAGTAGCAAAAGCAGGCGCAAAAGCTGCAGAAGAAAAATTTCCCGAGCATTTACAGGTTTTAAAAGCATTAAAAGAAGTTGCGGACAATGATATTCCAAGATTTCAAAAGTTTTTAGAAAAAAATAAAGCAAAGCATTTGACTTTTGAAGAATTTTTAGCAGAAGTAAAATCAGGAAAAATAAAATAATTAAAATTTCAATAACTCATAAGGTTTTACATTCAGAGCCTTTGCAATTAGTCGAATGCGTGATAGCGGAATATCTCTATGCGCATTTTCAATATTTGCAATGTAAGAATTATCAGCATCTATTTCAAAACTCAGCTGCTCCTGGGTCATACCTCTTTCTTTTCTAAGAAAACGGACTCTTTGACCAAATTTTTTATGAAATACCTTATCCATTTTTTTTGTCATTAATTAAGGTATATCAAATAATAAGAATAAAAATATTGCTATTTTGAAGGTTTTATGCTAAAATAGCTTTAGCAGTAATAATATGTAAGGATTATTTTTATGAAAAAAAATATTTCAGCTTTTACGCTTTCCGAAGTATTAATTACACTTGGAATTATCGGAGTTGTTGCGTCAATGACAATACCTTCTCTTATACAAAAATATAAAAGACAGGAAACAACGGCCCGATTAAAAAAATTTTATTCAACAATGAGCCAAGCAATAATGCGCGCAGAAGCTGATTTAGGAACTAAAGTTTATGAATGGGATTCAGTTACTATGTCCTCTGTTAATCCGGGACAATCATATAATGAAACATATGCATATTATAAAAAATATCTTGATCCGTATATAAAAACATTAAAGGTCGAAAAAGGCGTATATGATACAGAAAATAACATAGACGCCAAAACCAAAGTATATTTCCCTGATAGTTCTACAATGGAGGTAAATGCCGGATATTGCGTCAGCCTTTATTATGATGTAAACGGCGATAAAAAACCTAACGAATTGGGGCGAGATATATTTTTGTTTTTTATAGCGACAAGTTTTATTCACCAATTTGAAGGCAGAGAACAAGAACTATATGAAAATCGCTCATTTGATGCTGTATATCTTCCGATTTACAATACGAAGGCAAAAGCGCTTAATGCGTGTAAAAGTGATGCTAAATATTGTAGCTCTTATTTAATATATAACAATTTTGAAATAACAAATGAATATCCCTATAAAATTTAAAAATTTTTATGCTTGATTTTTATATATTTTTTTGTAATAATAAATAATGTCAGAAAAGTTACTCATGAATATTTTACCATAGGCTTTAAACAGCTTTATTTTGGTATATTCACAGTATATATAAAATTCAAACTAAAATGAAAGGTAAAAATCAATGGATTTAGAAAACAAAGACGAATTGAACACAGAAGCTGCTGCAGATAATGCAGTTGAAGATACAGAAGACAAAGCAGCCGAAACTGCTCAGACAGAAGAAATTGTTGAAGAAGTTAAGGTTGAAGACTTGCCTGTTGAAGAAGAAAGACCTTCTAAAAGAAAATCAAGAGGCAGCAAAAAACAAAAAATTGAAACAACAGAAGAAAAACCTCAGTCAGAATGGGTTGAACGTGTTGTTCAAATCAGCCGTGTAACAAAAGTTGTTAAGGGCGGTAAAAAATTAAGTTTCCGTGCAATTGTTATTGTAGGAAATAAAAAAGGACAGGTAGGAGTAGGCTGCGCTAAAGCTGCGGAAGTTATTATTGCTATTCAAAAAGCAATTGCAGACGGAAGAAAAAATCTTATCACAGTACCTATTTTCAAAACTACTATTCCTCACCCGATTACTGGACGCTCAGGTGCAGGTGCAGTAATGCTTAAACCGGCTTCTCAAGGTACAGGTATTATCGCCGGCGGTGCAGTTCGTTTAGTTCTTGAACTTGCAGGTATTGAAAATATTCTTTCAAAATCTTTAGGTTCAAAATCTCCGCTTAACGCAGCAAATGCTACATTAGACGCTCTTCAGAAACTAACTCCGTTTTCTGAAGTCGCTTCAAAACGCGGTTTAACAATGGCAGAATTACTAAATTGAGAAGATAAGAAGATAGGAAGGTAAGAGGACAAGCTGTTAACGCTATTAACCTGTTAACCTATTCACTTATTAACTGTAACAATTAAAATAATAAAAAAGGAAATAATAAAATGGCAAAAACAGAATTAAAACAAATTAAAATCAAACTTACAGGCAGTCTTATCGGTGCTTCTGAAAAACAGCGCAGAGTTGTTGCCGGTTTAGGTTTGAAAAAACAAAATCAGATTGTAGAACACTACAACAGCGCAACTATTTTAGGCATGGTAAATAAAGTACCTCACTTAGTTACAATTGTTGAGTAAAATCTGCATAATTGCGTATAGCCTTTACGGCGATAGTGAAAGCGAGCAAGCCAAACATAGTTTAATGTTCGGCGCAGTAATAAGAAAGGAAATTAAAAATGACAATTACATTAGAAGATTTAAGACCTGCAGAAGGTTCAACACATAAAATTAAAAGAGTAGGCAGAGGCCGTTCATCAGGCAGAGGTAAAACATCTTGCCGCGGTCACAACGGTGAAGGCCAGCGTTCAGGAAGCTCTGCAAAAAGAGGTTTTGAAGGCGGACAGATGCCGGGTTACAGACAAATGCCGAAATTAAAAGGTTTCAAACTTATCAATCAGCTTCAATATGCTGAAATCAATGTCGGCAGAATTGCTCAGTACGGTTTGAAAGAAGTTTCTCTTGAAATTTTGAAAGAAGCAGGCAGAGTACATCCTTCATGCGTTGGTTTAAGAGTTTTAGGTAACGGCGAATTAAAAGGTGCTGTTACTGTAAAAGCTTGTTATGTAACACCATCAGCAAAAGAAAAAATCGAAAAAGCAGGCGGAAAGGTTGAGTTAGTATAATGGCACCACAAATGAAAATGCCGACAACTGATGATTTATTATCAATGTGGAA
>CALUUR010000011.1 GCA_944324015.1 Candidatus Gastranaerophilales bacterium | reverse complement strand
GAATGTGATAAAGACAAACCTTATCAAACTGCAAGTAGAAAGTGTGCAGCCTGGATAATGAGAAACGGCTGGAAAATTCCTGATGATTATCCGTGGTAAGTTATGTAGGTTTGATTTTTATTAAAAAATCATTAAATTCATGCCGGCAGGTAGTAAGTTCGACCTAAATTTCTTAAATTACCTACTGAATTTGGAGGATTTTTACCTGTTATCTGTATAAAATCAGCAAATATTAATGTATGATAAATATAGAAAGGCAGGTAGATTTAATGGACAGTTTTTATCCTCAATATGATTTGGCAGGCAGAATTCAGCACACAAAACTTGATACCGGTATGACACCGTCTGTCAGAATGTCAAGAGTTGAAGATAACGCATCACCTGATTTTAAACAGGTAATGTCAGGTCTGGTCGAAAACCTGAATACCGAACTTAATGCTCCCGATAATCTGCTGAAAGATGTAATGTCGGGAAACAGCAATGTTGATATCCATGATGTTATGACTGCTATGGCAAAATCGGAAATTAGTATTAACGTTGCAACCCAAATCACCGGAAAAGTCATACAAGCGTATGACAAAGTTATGCAGATTCAGGTGTAAAATAGGATTAGAAAACTTTTAAATCAGATTGGGGCATAGCATAACATTAAAATTTATTGGTTAATGCTTGCTAAGAGGACAAAGAATGGATTTTTCAAAGATACTGGAGAATAAACCTTTATTATACGGGATAATCGGCGGAGTTATTTTATTACTGGCTCTGTTTATTACTATAGGAATTGTAAGTTCTTCTAACAAATCCGCAGGCGGTACGGAAATAACAGGCGAACCTTTAAAAGAGAATGTGGATCTTTTAACAACGGATAACGCGGGAAAAGCTATTGAAATTCAGGCGCTTCTTGCGAAATATGATATTGCGGTCAGCAGAAGGTTAGACGGTACAAAATCTATTCTTTACCTGAAAAAAGGCGACTGTAAAACAGGTAGAAAAGCCTGCTATACAACAGATAGAGATCTGGCTCTAATCCAGATTGTCCAGAGCGGTCTTATGGATCAAAATGTAGGACTTGAAATTTTTGATAAGGGTGATTTTACATCAACTAAAGAAGACAAAAAAATAAGACTTTCAAGAGCTATTAACGGGGAGCTTTCAAGACTTATAAGACGAATTGACGGAGTTGACAATGCTTCGGTATTTATTTCAATTCCGGAACAGACTATGTTTACCTCAATGCAAAAACCTGTTACGGCAACGGTTCAAATTACTCTGGCAAAAGATTCATCCAAACTCGATCAGCTTAAAGTTAAAGCTATTACAAATCTTCTTCTCGGAAGCGTCACGGGATTAACTGCTGAGAATATTGCTATAACTGATACTAACGGAAACACCTACCACAGTATCATGAATGCGGAAGATGAAATGCTCAGACGTCTGGAAGAAAATGATAAATATATGACTGCCAAAGTTAATCAGCAGTTGGACAGACTTATCGGTCAGGGAAATTATGTCGCAACGGTAAGCACATTTCTGCGTCAGGCTCCTGTTGAAAGATACACTATAGATTATGACCCGAACAGAAAAGCCTCTGTTACCGAACAGACTTTTACAGAAGGTCTGGGAGACAGGACAAACGATACAAGCAGAAATGTAAATGCCGTAAGTGTATATCTCCCGAACGGACTTCCAAACGGTTCATCTGATTCAAGCCAGAACAGAAATTACTCACGTACAGCAAGTGAAACCCAGTACGGAGTTACAAAAACACAGACAAATGAATATATTAAACCCGGTGTGGTGGAAGATATTTCAATTGCAGTTACTCTTGATAAAAATGCACTACCCGCAAATACAACACTTGAAGAGTTAAAAGAATTAATTGCAAAAGCGGCAAGTCCGAAAGTTGATCCGGAAAATGTTTCAATAGCGTTCTCAGATTCTACAGATCCTTATCTGGCTTCTGACAGACCTGCCAATCTCCCGAAACCGGATGAAACAGGCAACCCGTGGTGGCTTGCAATCGCTCTCAGCGCAATTGGTTTGATAATAGTATTTAAAGCTGTTTCTAATAAAGTTCAGCAGGTACAGGAGGCAAACAGACGCGAAGTTGAACAGCTCAGACAGAAAACCGCA
The DNA here is from genome assembly GCA_944324015.1 of Candidatus Gastranaerophilales bacterium. Lineage (GTDB taxonomy): Bacteria > Cyanobacteriota > Vampirovibrionia > Gastranaerophilales > Gastranaerophilaceae > Stercorousia. Next base: position 44,916 of record CALUUR010000011.1, on the reverse strand, counting down.
CAGCAGGAAAAACAATTGTCAGATATTAATCAAAGAGCTGCACAGTTAACCGAACGTCAGTCAGAACTCGCTCAAGGGCTGGTAGAACAACAGCAGAGAGGTTATATTTCGCAGCAGACTCCTGATCAGTTAATTGATACATTATCTAATTTGTCCGCAGAATTGTCCGATGCTGATGATGAAGAAGCCGGCGAAAAAATAAAAAGCTGGATTGAACAAGGGTAGTTTAGAAGGCGGAAGTCCGGAGGGCAAGAGGGCAGGCTAAATAAAAGAAAGGAAAGTTTATAAAGCAAAGAAGGTGCGAGGGATAAAGATTAAGCATAGAATTGAGTTCAGATTGGCAAAGTTCCCCGAGTGCGTTAACTAAACAAAGCGGCAGTACTAAAAATAATGGAGTTAATGCAAGACAAGCTAAAAGCACCTCAGAAGCAGTTGTAAGCTATGGTATAAAAAATGGCAATAGAAGGATTTGATTATAAAGGTTTTGCACAGAATTTAGCACAGCAGGCTCTGGAATTAATTCCTAAGGATTTTAATGAGAACCAGAAAAATTATGTTGCAAATACGCTTTTGAACTTTGCAACTATTGCCGGACAGGCATTGAATGATGATAACCAGATGAATTTTAATCTGGATCAGGCAATGATGATTACTCAAATCATTGCCGAATGGTCTTTTCATAAATCAGTAGATTTGATACGTTCAGGAATTCCCCAACAATACTGGGATCCTATTATGCAGAAAATTGCCTTCACAATATTTGAAATTGCAAAAAATGCATATCATCAGGGGCTGCCTCAAGATCAATGTTTACAGCTAATAGAGCACCATGTCAAAAAAACTTATCTTGATTGTATAGGGGAATTAAAAGATAAAAATTTAATAGACGAAAAGTTAATGGAGCAGGCTGCAAGCCAGTCAAATATCGATGCAATGATGCAGGAACAGCAGGCACAGGCTGCCGCAGAACAAGATGCACAGCAGCAGGCAGTTCCTTCAAATTCAAATCAGACACCTGCCGGTGTTTCTGAACCAGTGCAGCAATCTCTCGGTGCTGAGGCAAAGGTTTTAAAACTTGCAACTCTTGCTCTTTTATTCAAAAAAATGAGACAGGAAAAGGTTCAGACAATTCTTAATAAATTTAATCCTGATGATGCTCAATCTGTTATAAAATTTATGGGGATGCCTGATTTAGGTGAAAAAGTTGATCCTAATATTGCAATGAGATGCCTTCAGGAGATAAAAACTTCACTTCCAAACCCGCATCAGGATTTGACTCCTTCAAAACTTATAAAGAAAATTCAAAATGTTTCGCAATATTTAGATAAATCACAGCTTGAACAGAAGTTAAGGGCGGAACGTTCAAAAGTGAAAAGGTTTGTCTTTACGGCTTTAGAGGGTGAGTACTTAGAAATGCCGCCGAAAGTTGCAAATATTATTGCCACACATCTGGAAGATAGTGTATAATACAATCATGATTATTAAAAAGAAATCATCCAAATCTGTTCAGCAAAATGAGAATGTTGAAGAACAGGTTGAAAAAGAATCTGAGGTTAAGGTTGAAGAAGATAAAATTGACTTGTTTAACCTTGATAATATAGATTTTAAACAGCGCCAGGAACGCAGACGCGGTGACAGAAGAAGAGGTTTCAGGAGAATTGATGACAGAAACCTTATTTCGCGTGCAAGAGAAGAGGCGCAGAGTATAAAAGAAGCTGCTGCAAAGGAAGGTTATCAGGATGGCTTGACTCAGGCAAAATCAGATATTGATGAAGTTAAAAATGCAATAACCGGTTTTATGTCCGCTAAGCAGGAAGTATTTGATTATATTGCTCCGAATATTCTTGAAATTAGCCTTGATATTGCCAAAAAAATTATTAAAAAAGAAATACAGCAGGATTCTTCTATAATTTTGAATAACCTGTTGGATATACTGAAGGGACTTTCCAAAGAGGAAACAAAAATTACGTTGAAGGTAAATCCCATGCAGGTTTCAATGTTAAAAACAGAAATCCCGGAATTGTTGAGCACGGCAGGACTGGAAGCTAAGGTTCTTATTGTTCCGGACGAAACAATAATGGAAGGCGGTTGTATGGTTACAACCAATAACGGTGTAATAGATGCGACAATTGAAACGCAATTGTCCGTAATAAGTGAGGCTCTGAAGGAAATTTAATGGCGCAGGAACAGGCTCAAGGCGGAGGAACAAATTTAAGCGAAGTTTTTATGGCAATATTTGTACTATTGCTTATTGTACTGTTGCTTGTTGAACTGCCAAACTGGGTTGTTAATTTTTGTATAAGTTTGAATATTGCTCTAGGTGTTGTTCTTTTGATGATTTCTTTGTATGTAAAAAAGACACTGGAGCTGGCCTCGTTTCCGTCAATAATTCTTATCGGCACAATGTTCAGACTTGTTCTGTCTATTGCTTCAACAAGGCTTATTTTATCAAAAGGCGAGGCTGGAGAAGTTATTCATGCTTTCGGAACCTTTGTAACCGGCGGTAATATGATTGTAGGCGGTGTAATCTTCCTGATTATTACTGTTGTTCAGTTTATGGTAATTACAAAGGGTGCAGAACGTATTGCAGAAGTTGCTGCCCGTTTTGCATTGGACGCTATGCCCGGTAAACAGATGACCATTGACGCGGATTTTAACGCAGGTTTGATTTCTCCGGAAGAAGCAACTAAAAAACGTGAAGATTTGCAGAGAGAATCAAATCTTTTCGGTAGCATGGACGGTGCCATGAAGTTCGTAAAAGGTGATACAATTGCGGGTATCATTATTGTTTTAATTAACATTATCGGCGGTTTGTGTATAGGTTGTTTGATGAACCAGATGCCGATAGCGGATGCAGTTTCTAAATATACAATCTTAACAATCGGCGACGGTCTGGCCTCTCAGCTGCCATCGCTTTTAATGTCAATTGCGGCAGGTGTATTTATGACTCGTTCATCGGCTGCTAATTCTTTAGGTACAGATGTTACAGGTCAGATTATAAGCAAACCTAATGCACTGTTTCTGGCAGCAACTTTTTTGATGTTTCTTGCGATAACAGGCCATACTTGGTTCTGGCAGGGTACAGGTCTTCCGTTTTTACCATTCTGCATGTTTGCTGTAATATTGTTTGTTGCAGGTTTCTCTACATTAATTAATGCCGATGTTCAATCTCAATTAGGGCAGTTGGAAAATGTTCGTCAAAACATGCAGGATCTTGTTAACCCGAACAGAATGTATGAACGTTTGGGTGTCGATGTTTTGAGTTTGCAGGTTGGTTCTAACCTCCTTGTAATTGCGGATCCGGATCAGGAAGGACAGCTGCTTGCAAAAATTGCGGCTTTACGTCAGAGAGTTACTGACGAACTCGGATATATTCTGCCAAACATAAGAATTATGGATTCATCGGCTTTGGATGCCAATGAATATATGATATCAATCCGCGGAAACACTGTTGCAACCGGATATGTTTATCCGGGTAAATTAATGGTAATTGCAGACCAGTGGGATGCGATGAAAAAAGATGTTCCGCAGGATGCGATAATCGGTATTGACCCGACTTATCAAACGCAGGCTTATTGGATTACGCCGGAGGAAGCAAAAACAGCCCGTTCGGTAACGGCTGTTGATTCAACTGACGTTATTGTCACACACCTTCAGGAATGTGTAAGAAAACACGTTGATGAAGTTATGACAAAAACAGATGTTCTTAAACTTATGGAGCTTGTTCGTTCACAAGACCCGACACTTGTTAATGACCTTGTACCGACAATTATTTCTACAAGTGATTTGAGAAAGATTTTTGTTAACTTAATCAGAGAAAAAGTTTCTATTAAGGATATTATATTTGTATTTGAAAGATTGTGTGATTATGCAAGATTTTCAAAAGAACCTGATATCTTGTCAGAACGTTTGAGAGCAGCCTTGGGACGCCAGATTTGCCTTGCTAATGTCGGTGATGACAGAGTATTGTATGCCCTGACACTTTCTCCGGAATGGGAAAAAACACTTGATGACAGCTGTCAGAGAACAGAACTCGGTACAATGTTCCTGTTAAACCCTATGCAGGTTCAGGAATTAATTGAAACAACAGCGACAACCTTAATGCGTGCACATCAGGCATGCGGTCAGCAGCCTGTAATTTTGTGCTCTCCGAGAATAAGATTACCTCTCTATCAGCTTCTTGAACGTCATATTCCGACAATTGTTGTAATCTCTTATTCTGAATTGATTACTGATATTAAGGTTGAAGCTATAGACACAATCGGTGAGTCTTATGCCGTTGAGTAGCGGCGGGCAATTGTTTTGCAGATAGGGTTTAGATTAAATGATGAAAAGGCTTATTTTATTTTTAATCTCAATTTATCAAAAAATTTCAAAGCATACCCCTGCGGTGTGCAGGTTTTATCCTACATGCTCTGAGTACACACGTCAGGCGATAGAAAAATACGGGATTATAAAAGGGGTATGGCTTGGTATAAAACGAATCAGCAAATGTCACCCCTGGCATGAAGGCGGCTATGACCCATTGCCTTAGGGTTGAAAATTAAGAAAAAATGCATTATAATAATCATGTTGCACAAGCAGGAGGATAAGCTAATGGTAGTATTAAGAAATATTAAGAATCTCGGGGGGGGGGGGCACTCTAGGCTTAGTTAGAGGGCAGGAAGCCCGGAAGGCAAGATGGCAGGCAAGTATCGGTGAATGCAGCTCACTAAATACTAAATTCTTTTTCTGCATAAGGAAGTTTATAAGCGTCCTCTCTCCTCGAGAGAGAGTTAGAGAGAGGTTTGGTTTAGGAAGTCCGGAGGTCAAGAGGTCAGGAAGGCAAGCTGATATCGGTGGTCAGAGCCTGTGTAAAGATGAGTTTAGTTCTTGCAGCAGCATGCTGCCGAAACGCACTTATCGTCCTAATGTCTTAACGTCTTATCGTCTTAAGAAAAAAGCTGCATTCACTTTAGCAGAGGTTCTAATCACTCTTGGCATTATAGGTGTTGTTGCAGCTTTAACGATGCCGTCAATTATAGTTAGTTATCAGACAATGGTGCAACGTACTCAGTTTAAAAAGGCCTATAATACCGTTTTAAATGGTTTTCGACTTGCAGAGGTAAATTTGGGTTATCATCCGTTGTGTTATTACAGTAGCGGCTCTAGTGCAGAAATTTCTGATTGTAATATTTTAAGAGAAGCTTTGGGAAAGAGTTTGAATATAATAAAAATATGTGAAGATAATGCTTTGACAAACGGATGTATCCCTGATTATAAAGGATTTGATACAATTTACACTGATGAACATCCTGATGCAACTGAGGATGAAATTAATTCTGCTGTTTCGGGCGTCTCGGGTTGGAAGAAGAATACAATTGCAACCCGTTCTTATGTATTTGTTTTAGCTGACGGTGTGATAATAATTTTGTATTATAAAAATCCAAGCTTATTTGCAATTGATATAAACGGGATGAAAGAGCCTAATAAATGGGGCTATGATTTGTTTCCTTTTAAACTGACATCAGATTATGAAAAAGCTTTAAATATAGGCTCTGGCGGAAATATAATTGAAAAGGGCGGATTTTCAACAACACATATGATTGAAAATATGGGAAAATAATTTACTTAACCCATCTAAAACTTCTAACATAGTTGTCACCGTTAATATCACCGTTTATTTCTACGGCAAAGATTCTATAAATATCGGTTGCATTTTTAATATCCGGAATTTTACTTATTTCTGTCTGTAATAACAGTTTTTCCGTCTGGCTGCTTATTCCGGGAATTGTATTAAAAAGAGTGTTTAATGATGCGTTTTTAATTTTGCCGAATACTGTTGTAATATTTTTTGTAAGACTTCCGTATATTTTCATATCGGCAACTGATGTTGTCAGGTCATATGCTCCTGTCATATACATATTCAAATCATTTCCGTTTGAATAAATATTTATATTATCTGCAATGCCATTCGCAATATGAATATCACCCGATATACTGTCAAAGTTTCCTGTTTTCAGCGGTGTTACAATATCAATAAGGCTGTTTATAGAAAGTCCTGTAAATCCACCTTTAAGAAGGTTTCCTGCTTTAAGCAGATATTCAAGAGAGCCGAGTTTCGGCATTCTGCCGTCTGCGATTTTGAATGTTCCTTCGCCGGAAAGTGTTTTAAAGCAATCCTGACTGTCGCCTGTACAGCTTAAATTAAAGTTTCCGTTGACAGAGCCGTATACCTGCCCCTTTAAATCAAACAAGGCTTCTGACATAATAAGTGCGTTTGCTCTGTCAAGATTGATATCAAGGTTGGTTTTATGGGTATTTATATTATGTTTAAAGTTCCCGTTAACAGAGCCTTCCGCAATTTCAAATTTGAAATTTTTAATATCTGCAAGTCCATTTTCATCAAGAGTCAGATTTGCGGTAAAATTGTCTGCATTAATATTTCTTATTTTAATTTTGTCAGCCTCGATATCGGCTTTATTAATAATTATCTGATTAATATCAAATGGTGGAAGGTTGTTTGATGCAATTGTCGGATTTCTTGTGGCTTCCGCTTCTACATCTCTCAATGTCTCCGTTATTTTGTTAACATTTAAATCCCCTATTCTCAATTTTGCGTAATCTATAACGTAGGGAGTGGTAAGATTATTTTTCATAACTGCACTTAAGAATACATCATTTGTAATAACCGTACCTTTGCTTGTTATATAAATTCTGTCATTTTTAAAATCAAGATTTACATCTCTTATTGTTGAATCAAAGAATGGTATGTCAATACTTGTTATTTCGAATTTCCCGTTTATTTTCGGATTGAGTGATGTTCCGTTCAGTACAAGATCAGATGTAAATACCCCCTGTTTCATGAACGGTTTTCTGAATATTATATTGAATATTTTGGCATCTGTCGGAGCCTGAGTTTTAACTCTAAAATTGTTAAAATTAACTATATTGTCTGCGAGAAGTTTTACTGTCCCTGAAGCATTTAATTGAGAGGCTGTGTAAGGTTTGTTATTCTGTGATGTTAAGATTTTATCATACTGCAGTTTGTTAATTCGTATCTTATCTGCGGCATAATTGCTGTCTAAAGAGATTTTTACTGGATTTTCCACATCTCCTATTGATGCTCCCATATAATAAAGGCTTGAATTTGAATCAATATTAAGGGTTGAATTTGCATGCAGATTGTTAAGTGTTCCGTTTGTCCTTGCGGTAAGAATAACATCTCCTTTTAATTTTACCGGATAGACTGCCTTATTGTTAAAATACTGATCGAAAAATCCCTGCGTAAGTTTTGTATTCAGGTATATATTAAGAGCGGGATTTTTTTGAATGTTGGATATTTTGCCGTTTAGGAATACCGGCATGTCGCCGAATTGGGCATTTATTTTATTCAGGTTTAAGTTGTTATTATTAAGCAAAATATCCCCGCTGTTAATAATAAGCTTGATATTTTTCGGTTTATATAAAATTCCTATATCATTCAACGGAGCGTATGCCGTAATATTATTGGCACGTGCACGTGCTTTCAGGTTAATTTTTCCGTTTAAAAATTCTATATTATTAATTTGTTTTGCGGTATTGTCAGGTAAAAGAGCAAGTAAATCTTTATTATTAATTGTATTTAAATCAAATGTGTCTATATTAAATTTCCCGTTAATTATCCTTTTAGGAATGAACATATTTGAAATACTCAGAGAAATATCATAAGGACTTTTGTTAAATGTCCCTTTGAGCTGCGGAATTTTGAAATTGGAATTGTAAAGTTCAAAATTTCCCCCGTTCGTTATAATCGCGGATTTTGCTCCTCTGTTTGGATAAACCCGTCCTTTTACTGACAATTTATTATAATCGATTTTATTTATATCACCTTTATATGAAGCATTGAAACTTGAATTAATAGTTGCAAGGTCATTTTTATATGGTATTTTATATGGCAAAGCTGAAATTCCGTCACCAAGATTGAATTTAGGTGATAGAATCTCTAAATTTGCATCGGTTCCTTTAATTTTACCGTTTGCTGAAATTTCGGACTTGTTAAGCAATGAATTAAGTTTAAAGTCTGCGTCAAGGTTATTAAAATTAATTACTCCGGATGTATTGGAAAGTGCAAGAGGTATCTCTCTTAGTTTTATAGCCGCAGAGTGAAGGTTAATATTCCCTTTTGCGAAAATATTTTTATTGAAAACAATATCTTTCGGGTCTTTTACTTTACCTGTAAGATTTAAGAAAAAGTCTGAAGAACCGGATGCGTTTTCAATGCTTTCCGTCATTTTTTGGATATCCGCAAGCATAGGAGATGTTTTGATAATTTTTATTAAATTACCCAAATCCTGTCCTGTTGTTTTTACAGTAAAATCAAGATCTCCGGTAAGAGAGCAGGTTCCTTTTACGGAAACCGGTTTCCCGTTGAAATTTGCAGTTTTTGTCTGAAATAAAGTATTTTGATTATCAAAATCAAGAGTTCCTGACCCGTTTGTCAAAATCATATTGTGGATGTCAAGAAAAGACACAGTTGCATTTTTAAATCTGAACTGCCCCCATCCGTGCGGATTTTTTCTTGTACCTATAACATGCAGATTAATCCCGCCTTTCCCTTTGATATCCATTATCGGGACGGGGCCTAAATCAAAATGTAGTATATCGTGCAGCGGATTAAGAACTATTTGTGCTGTTTTCAAATCTACATTTTCCGTGCTTGTAATCATTAAATCAGCATATTTGTCGTGATAAAGGTTTATCGGCCCTTTTACATATACTGTTTCTGTAGGGCTTGTCGGCACTTTGACATCAAGGTTAAGCTTTTGTCCGTTGAAAGCTATTTTGATTACAGCTTTTTCAGCATTTTTAATAGGCTGCACCATATAAGCATCCCATACAAGTATATTCCCGAATACATCAGGGAAATCAGCCTTACCCTTAATTTCTAAATTTCCTGCGGTTTTTCCCCAGAAACCTGCCTGTTTAAGAATAAATAAGTCTATATCAGGGCAAAGATTATGTTCTGCAGGAAGCAGCGAAACAATGTTTTCCGCCTTTGATTGATTAATTGTTATTTTTAAGTCAAGGTCAGGGATTTTATTATTCAGCTTTGTAATTTTACCTGTTGTGAAAGATTTTATACCGTTAGCAGTAATCCTCATTTCATTGATGTCAATTCCGTTTTTTATAGTATTAACATCCGTTTTTATTTCCATTTTCCCGCCAAGATAGACAGAAGTGGATAACTCTTTTTTAAATATCCCAAAGTCATTTATGTATAGTGCAGTTTTTATTTGTTTATGCTTGTCCCCTGTTTGAACAGTATTTGCCGTAAAGTTGACGAGCCCTGAAACTGAACTGATTTCACCTTTGGAAAGAGCTTTTGCATAAACTGAGAAATCGGATAAATCAAGGTTTACAAGATGTCCGGAAAGTTCTGCCTGATTGTCTGAAATTTTATTCAGAGGCAGTTTCAAATCAATATCTGTTTTAAGATAAGATGTTTTCTTTCCAGTCTGTAATCTGGCGCTTGTTGATAAATCAATATGTTTATCACTGTTGAAATTTTTTATAACAAGGTAATCGCCGGTTAGTGCAAGTCTTTTTGATTGAAGCCGGTCATCAAGATTTATTCCGTAATTTTCGAGATTGATGCCGGCATGTTTGATTTTGAACGGTGAGTTTATTTTTTCGGATAATTTATAATCACCCAGCCGGAGTTCTGAATTTTTTGTAAAAACAAGATTTGCAGTTATATTTCCTGCTGAAAAATGTTTAATATCAATATCTTTAAATATTAAAGGCAAAAGCTTTATATTGATATTTGGTTTTTCTGCTTCAAGGGCTCTGGAATTATCCTTATTCAATATGCAAAAACTATTTGCTTTAACCCATACAGACGGAGTAAATCCCATTTTTAACTCAGGGTTGTCTAATGATATTTTGTAACCTGTTTCTTTTAGAACAACCTGTTCAATATAATCAACTCTTTCAGGCAGATTAATAAGAGCAGGAATCCCCCAGTAGTAGGCTCCATACAAAACAGTTAAAGAAAATATTGTTATTAAAAGTTTTAAATTCCTGCCCATATCCTGTTAAAATTATACGATTAATATTGCTAAAATAAAAGGATTTTGGCAAAATGTTACAATGTTAATAATCAGAAGTCCGGAAGTTCGGATGTCAGGAAGTCAGGCTTATTTCAGAAAGGAATACCGGTAAATTTTATCAACTTCACTTATCATAAAATTTTGCCTGCTATGCTTCCTAACTTCCATTTGAGAAATTCAATAATTTTCGCAAAGAATTTGGAAATACGCCTGTGAGTGACGGCAATTCGGACATTTTAACGGTGCGGATTTGCCATGATGAATGTATCCGCATTCTCTGCACACCCAGTTTACTTCTGTATCCTTTTTGAAAACAGTTTTGTTTTTAACATTTTCAAGAAGTTTGAGATATCTTTGTTCATGGTGTTTTTCTGCATGTATAACGTGGTGGAAGGTGTCGGCAATTTCTTCAAAACCTTCTTCTCGTGCTGTTTTTTCTCCATCAGCGTATAAAAATGACCATTCTTCTTTTTCTCCGGCAGCAGCACTTTCAAGATTTTCTTCAGTTGTTCCGAGTTCAAAAGGATATTCTGCGTTTACATGTCCTCTTATATCTCCAAGAAATTCATAAAATAATTTCGCATGTTCTTTTTCATTTTCTGCAGTTTCAAGAAATATGGCTGCAATTTGTTCATATCCCTCTTCTTTAGCTTTTTTTGCAAAATATGTATATCTGTTTCTTGCCTGAGATTCTCCTGCAAATGCGTTTATAAGATTTTGTTCTGTTTTAGTTCCTCGTAAATTTTTTTTTGTCATAATTTTGCCTCCGAAGATATTTTAAACTGACTAATTCATCTTTGGCATTATACTGTCGGGTAATAAAGTTGAAGTAAATATACTACTTTATCTGGATTATATCTGGCAAAAAATTTTTGATAATGGATTATGTAGACATAGGGAATTGAATTATGAATTTGTTAGATTATACTAAAAAATTATCTGAAAAAATAAAATTTTACGATTCTGTGGCGCACAATCCGTTTTGCTCCGTAAGTATGTCAAATCCGTTTGCCAGACCCGTTAATATAACAATTGTATGGGTTGAAGATGATACGGGAGAAAATTAAGTTAAATTCTTTTTCCTGTTTTTCTGTCAAAAAAGTATAAGTCATCTGAACTAATGCTTAATTCGAGGTTTTCTCCGGTGTGGAAGTCTGAAGGAAGTTTAGCGGAACATTTATTCTCACCGATGTTGAAATAAGCTATTTTTTCGCTGCCTAAAAGTTCTGTTATATCGACTTTTACAGAGAATTTTATATTCCCGTCCGGATTGAACATTTTTTCGGGGCGTATGCCTATTATGACATTATCCTGTGTTTTGTACGGAAAATCGTCAGAATTTATAAAATTCATTTGGGGTGAGCCGATAAACCCTGCGACAAATGTATTTGCCGGATTGTTATAAATTTCTTCAGGGCTTGCAACCTGTTGAATTACCCCCTTGTCCAACACGACAATTCTGTCACCCATTGTAAGTGCCTCTGTCTGATCGTGAGTTACATAAATAAATGTAGTTTGCAGTTTTTCGTGGAGTTTTTTTATTTCTGAGCGCATTTGAACGCGTAATTTCGCATCAAGATTAGAAAGCGGTTCATCCATTAAAAACACTTTAGGGTTTCTCACAATAGCACGTCCGAGCGCTACACGCTGGCGCTGACCGCCTGAAAGCTGTTTGGGTTTCCTATCTAAATATTCTCCTAAATTAAGAATTTGTGCTGCTTCCTCTACCTTTTTTTCTATTTCTGCCTTGTCGACTTTACGCATTTTTAGCCCGAAAGCTATATTTTCTCTTACCGTCATGTGCGGGTATAGGGCATAACTCTGGAAAACAAAAGCTATATCGCGATCTTTAGGCTGAACATCATTAACTTTTTTGTCCCCTATAAATATCTCGCCTGCAGTAATTTCCTCTAAACCTGCAATCATTCTTAAAAGTGTTGATTTCCCGCAACCGGATGCTCCAACAAGTACAATAAATTCTTTGTCATTAATTGTTAAATCAATATTGTCTATAACCTTTTTTTTGTCATAAATTTTGGTTACATTTTTTAAAATAACATTGCTCATTTTAGCCACCCGTTTTTAAGCAGTTTCTTTTTCGACAGGAAGTATAATATAAAATGAAGACCCTTTCATGACTTCTGAATTTACCCACATAGCACCGCCCATTCTCTTAACCATAGTATAAGCAGTTCCTAAGGTCAAAGAGCGTACGATAGTTTTTTTATGCACCCTGTCAAGCTGTGTGTAAGGTTCAAATAGTCCTTCAAGTTCTGTTTCTGCAAGTCCTATACCTGTGTCGCTTATTGTGATTTTTATATATGAATTATTTGCGGCATTTTTAACTTTTTTTACCCCGCATTTTTCAATAAGCTCTGCATCGGGATAGTCAGCCTTAATTGTTATTGAACCGGCATCTGTTAATTTTATGGATGTTTCTAATATATTTTGTATAATTATTTTAACATCATTTTCATCATTATAAATTGTTTTCTTAATTAATTCGTCAAAATCATAATTAATAATTAAATTTTTTGCATTTAAAACTGTTTCATTATTTTTTACAACTGTCTGAATAGTATTTATAATGTCAAACGGTTGATTTTCACAAATGAACAGTGATGATTCAGCCTGTGAGAATTCAAGAAGTTTTTCCATAAAATATAGTAATTCAGTTGAATTTTTATTGATAATTTTTACATATTTTGATTGTTTGTCTGTAATTTCACCGCCGAGTCCATCCAGAAGCGCCTGCGAAAAACCTATAATAGATTGTATTGGTGATTTAATTTCGTTAGACAATCTAACAAGCATAAGATTCTTTTCTTTGTTCAAACGGCCTGTTCTTTCGGCAATTGTAAGAACATTTGTCATTGCAGTAACATCTCTGATTGTTATAAAATACTGGTCATCGTATTTTTTTGCGTTCATTTCAATAAAAAATTCTTTGCCTTCTACCGTAAAAGCTCCTGTAACAACTGAATTTCTTTTAGAATAAGACTTTTCTGCCATTTCAAGACCACTTGCTACAAGTTCATCAAAGTTTAACCCTTTTAAATCTCCGGCATTAGATTCAAATATTACTGCAGCTTTGTTGTTTACCCATATTACTCTTCCGTCAAAATCAACTACAAGCACAGCATCCGGTAGATTTTTTATTACTTCTTTTGGATTTATGTTACTAAATAAATTAGTAAAATTCATTGTTGCATTACTTCCCTTAATGTTGTATACTTTATATAACATTTATATATTTGTACATCGTACACTATATTTTTAATATAGCATAAAAAGTTTGTAAAGAATGATTATATATTAATTTTTGTAATTTTTTTTTTACAAACTAGCAAAAAATTTTTTTTTGATGTTTTAAAGCATAAAACGAGAAAAAGAGATATACATAATCGTTATGGTTTATTGCCGTAACCCCAAGAAAAGAAAAGAGGATGTGACTATGAACGAAATTCCTAAAAACCCGCAAGGTTCAAGTATCCCACAGCAACCGCAAACACAAAAAATAGAACAAGTAAAAACGGAAGCTGTTCAAGACACTACTCAACCGGTTGCAGCTGATGTTCAGACTAAAGAAATTAATGAAATTCCTGAAAATCCTGCAGATCGTTCCGCAATCAAGGTAGATAATCTTGAAAATGACATTAAAGTTTTTGTTTCTAATCCTGAATTAGCAGCAAAAGCACTTGAAGTCGCTGAATTAGCGGAGAAAAAATATGCTGATGCCGGAGTTAAAGATGCTGAATTGAAGGCTCTTGCTGTTGGTAAGGCTTTTGTTGAAGAATTCCAAAAATAACGTAGTTTAACAAAGCCTGTCCAAAAAGGCAGTAAAAACATAAAATATTAAAATACATTTTTGTTGTCGTTAGATAAATTATCGACAATCGCTTTTAACCCCAATTTATAACTATTTATCCCAAAACCTGCTATCTGACCTATGCACAAGGGTGCAAGGTATGAATGATGTCTGAATTGTTCTCTTTGGTATATGTTTGTCATATGAACTTCTACAGTAGGAATATTTACTGCGGCTATAGCATCTCTTATCGCAATGCTTGTATGTGTATATGCGCCGGCATTAATTATGATTCCGTCAAAATTATTATGTGCATTGTGAATTTTTTCAACAATTTCACCTTCAATATTACTTTGGAATGTTTCTAATTCAATACCGAGTTCAAATGACATAGCATATAATTCTTTTTCTAAGTCATTTAATGTCATGACTCCGTATTTTTCAGGTTCGCGTAATCCAAGCATATTCATATTTACGCCGTTTATAACAAGTATCTTCATGCTTATTCTCCAATCACTATTATAATATAAAATCAAGAAATTGTAAATTTTTATTAACTTTTTAATTACATGTGTAACAAAAAAAGCATGCTTGCATTATCATGCATGTACAACTATCCCCAAATCTCCTCCCAAGATTATTGTTCAAAAGCTGTACGAAAGTGTGCAGCTTCTTTTTTTGCTGTTTTGTATAATCTCCTTGACTTATTAAAATAAATAACTAAAATATATATGTGAAACACATTTACGGGGATGTAGGATGAGATTAGTCGAAAAGCTTAAGGAATACGAAAATCAATATATGTTCATCAAATGGGCAACAGGCGGTGAATACGGAAAACTTATATATGCAGGCGAAGACTTCATTGAGTTCAACGTAATAAATGTTGATACAATGGATTATGCGGAAACAGTTTTAATCCACAGTCCGCTGATTTTGGAAGTTGCAATCGGCGGAGCTGATGTTCAGAGAATTGTGGCTGAAGTTTCTTCAAAACTGACTATGGAATAAACTATTTACATTTTGTTTTTGTTCCCCATTGTAAATCATCACAGTGAAGATAATCCATGTTTTCATTAAATATTACCCAAGCAGTGCAGCTGTATCCATAAGAAGATTTAGTATTGCATACACTGGAAAATTTAGGATTTTCTATTTGTGTACCCCAAGGTCTTATTTGGTCTTTTTTCATTCCGAACATAAAAGCATCTTTTCCAAACTGATTTGGTCCTCTATAGTATCCGTTTATATCTATATATATGTATGCACAATCTGATTTTCCATCTGAACAATTTTTAAATGAACCACCGACCAGAAAAATAACTAACTGACCGTCTGCTAAAACTAAGTGTTTGTAAGCACCTTGTCCGGCATAACTTATATGTTCTTGTCCATTCAGATAACGATATTTTTTCTCTCCAATGCAGCTGTTTAAATTTTGACAGTCATCAGCTATTTTAAGATGAGGTTTAAAATACTGCTCTACAAGTTCCTGAGATCCTTCAGCCGAGCCGCCGTTTTTTAAATCCCATTGATCAACTGTCATTCCGGTGTCATTGATTGCACTTACCAGTGCCTGACTTAGAATAGAATATACTTTTTTCAATTTGGCAACGGTTTCCTTTTCCCTATAATTTTGCATAACAGAGGGAAGTGTCATCGCCGCCACAACACCGATGATGCCGAGGGTGATAAGAACCTCAGACAAAGTGAATGCACATTTTTTTAGACGATAAGACATTAAGACGTTAGGACGATAAGTTCGTTTCAGGGAGCTACTCTCCATCTCCTTTACAAGGAGAGGGATGGGGTGAGGTTTGGATTGTTTAAAACCCAACCTAACCTTCCCTATTAAGGGAAGGAATTTATTTTTACGCGGGCTTTGACCGCCGATAATAGCCTGCCCTCTTGACCTCTTGCCCTTTGAAAATCTGTTTATATTAAACTCCCCTGAAAATGCAGTATCTGTCATGCTTTCGGGGGGGGGGCAATTCTAAGCTTTCTATTTAACATTTTGACCTCCTATATATTGAAGCTTTTTCTTGAGCCTTCTTCGTGATAGAAACCTCCGCCGCAGATGGTTTCTACTACCTTTAACACGAATTCTCTCGGAGCATCAACCTGATTGAGATAAAATTCGCGGTTTGGAAGATGTCTGATTTTCATTATTGAATTCTGTGTAGATTCAGGCGGTATAAATAGTGATGCCACTTCGTTATCAAGGAGTTTGCCCATTTCTTCATCGTGATCCATAACTCCTTTCATAATTTCGTAATAGTTTCCTTTTATAGCCATAATACGGCTTGAAAAAAGATGCTGGCCGTCTTCCCTGTAAAGAGCCTGCGGCTGATAGTTACAACGGGTTGTAAAACTCATTTTATGCCAGAGAATATTTACTATTACAACTGATTTTTGGGGGTCTGTGTCAACATAAATATTCTGAGTTGTTACATTTCTGGATGAAAATGCTTCTTTTAGAGTATCAACAACAATTTGCAGGTTGTCAATCATTCTGATAAAAATTTCATTAGTGTTGATATTTGCATGTTGATAGTCCAGAAATTGTTTATACATGTGGGTAGAAACAAGTCCGATTCTTTCTTGAATCAGGGCAGATTTTCTTGCAGATGTTTCAGAATTATCAAAACTTTCAAAATTATTTAACAATTTTACCGTTCCTTATACCGACATGAAATAATAAACATGAATTTATGTAAATATTATATGTTTTTTCTTTACAAAGTAGAATACATAAAAAGGTTTATTTATATTTGTTTTAATTTAAATATAGTTTATGTTATAAATAAACATTTTTTAAATGTTCTATTTTAATTTCCGGTTTGAGGGTTATTCCTATTACATCTATTCTGTAATCTTTAACTTTATTTTCTTCAAGATAAAATTGAACTCCAAGTTTTATATTCTCATATTTGTTTTTTGTAATAGCTTCAAAAGGTGTCCCAAAATTCGCAGTTTTACGGGTCTTAACCTCTACAAATACCGTTGTATTTTTATATTTTGCAATAATATCAAGCTCGCAAAATCTTGAATAATGCTTATTTCTTTCCAAAATTTGGTATCCCTGTTTTTCTAAATATCTGCATGCTAAATCTTCGCCGGCATCACCGAATTTTCTGTTATTCATTACTGCTTTAGACTTCCTCTTGCAAATTTTGAGATGTCAGCGAGTTTGAAAACATCTTCAACAACACAATATTTACTCCACCGCGCCGGACAAATATCAATTCCGCCCCTTCTTGTATAAAGAGCGCAGACAAACAGCTCGTCTCCGGCGTCCAATAAATCGTAAATCCGTTTATAAATCATTTCACAGCATTCTTCATGGAAATGAAACTCAGAGCGAAAAGAGCTTAAATATTTTACCAGACTGTATTCAAAAATATGTTTTTTTGATTTGTAATATAAGAACAAATCCCCGAAATCCGGCTGATGGGTGACCCTGCAGTTTGAACGTAGAGAATCAAACATTAAATGATAAGTTTGTATCTGTTTAGTTTTTTCTGCTTTTAATAATTCCGGTGCTTCTTTAAACTTTTCAACCTTCAAATTTGTTTCGTCGACATAATTCATTATGTTGTTAAAATTTTTGAATATTTCAACACGTTCAGCGTTATTCTCAATAAAATTAGCAGTAACTTTAGTTTGAAGTTTTTCTCTTAAATCTTTTTCAATAATCTCTTTACACTTTTCGAGACATTCTTTTACAGATGAACCAAACCTTGTCATATTAAATGAATTTAAATATAGTTTTAGAGACTTTGACTCCACAAGGAATTTGCTGGTACAGCCGTATTTAAGCTTTAAAAGCCTTGTGACGGGAATTCCGTTTTGAGTAAGCGCGGAGAATTCGTACGCGTGCCAGACATCAAAACCTTCAAAAGGAAGGCAATTTTCATCAATATTGTATTGTTTTCTGTTTTCACATCTGGGTATTGCAACAAGAAGCGACGGATTGTAATTATCGCTCCCTTCAGATTTTTTCCCTAAGTGTGTTGATGCAAGTTCGTCCGTTTTATTCATAACAAAACCCTAGCAAAAAAGCTATAATTTTGCAAAATGTTTGTATTAAAAAAATTTCTCTTATTATGAATAAGAGAAATTTTTATGATTAGTAAATTTTTATAAAGCCCAAGTGGCGGGTGGAGCGTTTACGCTCCTATGCAATATCTTCATAAGCTGCCGGGTTATTCAGCAAATCGTAATTAATTTCGTTTTCATTGTCTGCAATTGCGGCTACTACAACAGCATCAGACGCAACATTAACAAGAGTTCTCATCATATCTGTTACCCTTTCGATTGTAAACAGGAATGCAAATCCTGCAACAAGCTGTTCCGGACTCAAGCCCATACCGTTAAGGATTAAGGCAATCGTAATCAAACCGGCGCCCGGTATGCCTGCACATGTTGAAGAGGCAATCATCGCAAGCAGACAGATTTCAATAATTAAAAACGGAGTTAATGCAACACCGTATGCCTGTGCTAAAAATATAACAGCAACTGTTTGTAATAAAGCTGTTCCGTCCATATTCAATGTAGCTCCAAGAGGTAAAACAAAACTCGAAATTTTATGTGAAATCCCGCGTTTTTCACAGCATGCAACTGTTAGTGGCAATGTAGCAGATGAACTTGCGGTTCCGAATGCTACCATTAAAGCCTCGGCTACAGCCGAATAAAGCATTATAATATTGACTTTTGAGAAAAATTTCAAAAACAGCGGATAAACAGCGCAAAGTTGGAGCATAAATCCTACAAACAATACAAGAAGGTATTTAGAAATGCTTGCAAAAATGTCTATGCCAAAACTTGAAACAGCGCTCGCAGTAAGTGCAAATACACCGGGAGCTGCAAAGTACATAATCCAATCGGTTACTTTCATTGTTGCAGCAAATACTGATTCAAAAAACGAAACAATAGGTCTGTTTACATCTCCGACTTTTGCCAGAGCAACCGCAAATATCACCATAAACACGATAATAGGTACCATATCGCCGGCAGCAAATGAATGAATTGGATTGTTTGGAATAAAACCTAAGAATATATTTAAAATATTCCCCTGCTGCTGTTCAACAGCAGCAGCAACGGAGGCCTGAACTTCACTTGCGGTATTCGCAGCTATATAGTGGGCAGCACCTATACCGGGTTTAAAAATAAGAGCAAGAGCAGCACCGATTGCAACAGCGGCCGTAGTTATAATACCGTAGTATACAATCATTTTCGTCCCGAATTTTCCCAGTTGTCTGTTATCACCGACACTTGTTATACCTATAATTATTGCCGATACAACAAGCGGAATAACTACCATTTGTATTAATCTTATGAAAACTTGCCCTATAAATGTCAATAATGCTGAAACAAGCGGGTATTCATGTCCGTGTAAAAATATTCCGACTAATATACCTAAAATAATTCCGGAAAAAATATGCCAGTTTCTTTTAATTCCAAGCCCTAATGCAATAAGTATCTGCATGTGTAATTTCATATAATAACCTCTTTTTATAATCGCTACCCATCAATTATACAACTTTCTGCTGAAAAATTCAAACATTTTATATAAAAATCATAGGATTGAGGGATAAATAGTTTTTATAAATAATCCTTCCCGAGCCTCGGGAAGGATTAAAATGCTTTTATAGATTTTAATTACGGTTATTCACGTTCCAGATAATTTATTATAGTATCTGCAAAAGACTTACTTGATTGGTAATTTTGCCCTGTGATTAAATTGTCATCTTCAATAATGTTAACCATACCGGGGGATACTTTTACAAAAATTGCTCCTGCATCTTTTAGTTCATCTTCAAGTAAAAAAGGAACAAGATTATTCATTTTAGCTTGCGCCTCTTCCTCATTCGTAAAACATGTAAGCCTTTTCCCGTCTACAAAAGGAATACCGTCTTTCTTAGCGGCTAAAAGTCCCGCAGGACCATGACAAATTGCCGCTATTAGTTTATTTCTTCTGTCAAAATCATTTATAATTTCCCCTAGATTTTCATCATTATAAAGGTCTAAAATTGGTCCGTGCCCGCCGGGCAGTACAAGAGCATCAAAGTCTGTAAAATCAACAGTGTTTATTGGTATGGTATTATTTAAGGCTTTTTTTGTTTCCTGCCATTCAATATCTTCGTATAAATTTTCACTTCTCGGGTCAATCGGAGCTGCACCGCCTTTCGGGGATGCTGTTGTAACATGATAACCCTGTTTTATAAAAGCTTTATAAGGTACCGCAAACTCCTCAAACCAAACTCCTGTTTTGTGGTGTTCATCAAAATGATCGGCACTTGTAACTATCATCAGGATTTTTTTAGGACACACAGGCGTGTATACTTCGCAGACTTCAACATTAACAATCTCTTCAATTTCATTATCTTCAAACATTTTTTACCTCCTTTAGGAAAAGTAAAAGATGACTGAAGAAATTTTTCATCAGTAAGAAGAATAAAAATAAAAAATATAAATAATTCGCTTTGCTATTTTAATCCGTATGTTTATATACCTGTGTAATACAAATATTTGATTAAAAACAATATTATAATCGCATGAAAAGTAATAAAGAATTGTTAATGATTTTACTATTACTGATATCTCCTTGCGTTTATGCACAGGAGATTCAAATTTATAACTTTAACGAATTAATAAATTCTAACCCATCAAGCGGTGATGTTTTGGAATTTAATAATAACTTAGAATCTGATGCTTCTATTGGAAATCATTTTTTTAATTTAAATTTGACCTTTCAAGGTAATCAACATTTTTTAGACGGGGACAATATATTTAGCGGGTTTATCTTAAATCAGGACAGTTTATTTAACCAAATAGAAATTCAGCATTGTAAAGGGCAAGAGTATCAAGGTTCTGATTTCGCAGGAGCTCTATTTAATTTTAACGGACATATGGATATCCAAAATTCAGGCTTTACTGAAAATTTTGTTGAAGCTAGCGGGTTTGATTACGCCATAGGCGGAGCAGTATATAATTTAAATAATGGAGTAATAAACATAGATTCTGCAAACTTTAATGGAAATTATGCTCATGGAGCTTTATCTGCTGGCGGTTCCATTGCTAACGGTTTTTCTGCTTCTGATAATCCTCTTATGTCAATTAACAATTCTTTGTTTGAAAATAATAATACATCCGCTTCAGTTACATCTGAAGGTGGAGCTTTGTATAATAAAGGTAATATTGATATAAATAATACGGTATTTAAAGATAACTTTTCAACAACAGAGGATGAACCTATAAGTTTTGTCTATGGCGGAGCAATTTCAAATGCCGGTAATATGACTATAAATAATACTTCATTTACCGGCAACTATGCAGAAGCTAAAGGCTCTCAGTCGGCTGTTCTCGGCGGTGCAATATATAACAATGCAAATATTACAATAAATAACAGCAAATTAAGTGATAATTATGTGGATTCCCCATTTTACGCAGAAGGCGGCGCTGTTTATAACGATGTAAACGGAACTGCAACAATAAGAAATTCCGTAATTGAAAATAATAAAGTATCCCCTAATGCTGTGTATAGTGAGGGCGGAGCAATATACAATTCCGGCCGATTGATAATAGAAGGTTCAACTTTTAAGTCAAATATGGATAAAGACGGTGAATTAAATGATATATATAATACCGGAACAGTAGAATTTACATCTTCTTCTACAACTAATATAGAAAGCGGTATCAGAGGAACTGGAAATATTATAAAACAAGGAAGCGGAACATTAAATTTAGGCGGCGAAAACAGCGAATATATCGGAAATTTTAATTTTGAAGAAGGAACAGTTAAACTTCTTTCAGACAGTACATATTTTAATGCTGTCAATACCGGATTTGGCAATAATATTAACTTTAATATGCAAAACGGCCAGATTAATAATATAAATTTTGGAAATTTAAGTCTTTCGGGGCTAGCAAATATATATGCAGACGTAAATTTTAACAACAATACCATGGATATGATTAATGCAACTTCAATATCGGGAAGCGGTGATATTAATGTTGCAAACCTTGATTTTTACGGAACTCCGCAAGCTCAATTTATAACAATCCCCTTTGCTGACAGCATTTTAAAAGATTCTGTACACTATGCTGCATCAACAATTAATACGCCTATATATAATTATAGTGCAAGTTATGACAGCGGGAACGGAAATTTTAACTTTGTGAGGGAAGGCTTTAACTCATCTTTGTTCGTTCCTGCTGTTGCCGCTCAGCTTGCAGGATATGCCGCGCAGCTTGAAACATATAAAAATGTGTTTTCAAATTTGGATATGGTGATGATTAATCCTCCTGATACCCGTATAAATTTGTCTTTAGAGAATAAAACCGCAAGTATATCGGGGCCGTTTATGCTTTCACCTCTGTCTTTTCCCGAGCAGAGAAACGGAATTTGGGTAAAACCTTATACTATTTTTGAAAAAGTCCCGTTGAAAAATGTCCCTGATGTGTCAAATGTGAGTTACGGAACTATTGTAGGCGGAGAAAGCGGTTTAAGATATTTAAAAAACGGATGGTATAATCTTTACGGCGCTTATATAACTTATAACGGCTCTCATCAGGCTTTTGACGGAAACAGTATATATAATAACGGCGGCATAGCAGGAGTTAACACTGCTTTTTATAAAGGAAAATTTTTCAGCCTGTGGACAATAAATGCAGGAGCAAGTTCTGCCGAGGCAACAACTGATTTTGGGAGAGATAATTTCGCAATGTTTAATACCGGTATTGCAGAAAAGACAGGCTATAATTTTCAAACTTTTGAACGCAGATTAATTATTCAGCCAAGTCTTTTAATGTCTTACACATTTGTCAATACATTTGACTATACAAATGCTGCAAATGTATGTATGAATTCAGATTCTTTGCATGCAATACATATTGAGCCGCAGATAAAAATTATCGGGAATTTTAAAAATTATCTCCAGCCTTACATTAGCGTATCAATGATTTGGAATGTAATAGATGATACTAAATTTAAGGCGAATGATGTTTATCTCCCTGAATTATCTATTAAACCTTATGTTCAATATGGTGTTGGAGTTCAAAAACGTTGGGGCGACCGATTGACAGGCTTTTTGGAAGCAATGATACGAAATGGAGGTCGAAACGGTATAGCTCTTCAATTTGGCTTGCGTATAAGTATATAAAGAGAGAGTTATTAACTCTATATTAAAAAATGATTTAAATACAAAAAAATCGGGATGACAAGATTCGAACTTGCGACCCCCGCGACCCGAACACGGTGCGCTACCAGACTGCGCTACATCCCGATAAAATTGCTATTCTGATTTCAAATGTACTACAAACTTTAACTGAGACATAGCGGAATAGCAAGGCGCTACCATTCCCTCTCGCAAACGATACTCGTTTGTTTGCTCGGCAGAGTGCTACATCCAGATAATTTTTAGTTAAAAATCGGAACGACAGGATTTGAACCTGCGACCTCTACCACCCCAAGGTAGCACGCTACCAAGCTGCGCCACGTCCCGATATTTAATTTTCAATTTTAGAACACGGCAGCTTGGTAACGAAATCAACAATCCTTTAATAAAAGTAAATGTTTATTCCGCAGAGTGCCGTATTCCGGTATCATTGTCAAAGTTCGTATGTCCGAAAATATTCGGTACTTTTCTATTATACCACCTAAAAATTTTTTGCAAGTTTAATTGCATTTTTTTTCGAAAAATGTTAATATTAAACTTATGAACCTTAATGATTACCGAAAAAAGATTTTTTTAAATTCTCAATACTGTACTTATTACAATGAATCTAAAGGAACAGTTTTGGCGGGAATAATGAGAAGTTTCGGCTACAGATATTCTGTAATCCTGCCCGATGAAAAATTAAAGGAAATTAACAGGATATATCGAAAATTTACATCAATAATGAATTTAATTGTTGCTGTAGAAATTCTCTTATATATTTATTTTATTATATTCCCTTACTATACTGAATTTATGAAATTACCGTTTTTTGCAGCTGTACTGGTATTATCAATATTGCCGCTAATTGTATTATATTTTACCTATATAGGCATAAATTATATCTATGAAAATTATCTTACAAGATATGTTGGGACATTTCAAAAAACAAAATTTCAACCAAAATTAACTAATATAGATGAAAAAGCCTTTCAGAATTATAAAAAAACTCCGCAGAAAAGTGTATTTGTTTTACTGATACTGGTAATCATTTTTTCTCTTTACGCTTTTATTCCTTATATAATTAAAAGTTTAAATATTAATCAAAAATATGATGGTGTGCTTAAGCTAACAAATGCATATTTGGCATTTGTACCTGTTGCTCCTGATGTTTATGCTCAAAGAGCTTATGCCAAATTTAATCTTAAACAGTATAAAGCTGCGGAAAAAGATTATGAACTCGCTAACAAATATAGTTTGTCAGAAAATTTTTCTGATGACATTTTAGGCGTTAAAACTTATTATCTTCCAAAAAATGAGATGTTAAAAGAGTTTGACAATGCTATAAATGCAGAAAAAGAAGAACCATTCAGGTACTTGCTGGAATATGAAAAAGCTTCATATTTAATGAAAAATAAAGATTACAATGCCGCATTAAATATTTTTAATAAAATATTGAATGCTTATGAAAATCAGACAAAAGTTTTTTTCTCTCCGGCTAAGGCTTATTATAGCAGAGGAATTGCGAAAAAGTTTTCAGGCGACTCCTACGGAGCGGATACTGATATAAAGGCCGCGGAAGTGATGTGTCCGGATTGTAAATTCAATTTTGAAACTACTCTTATTGTCAGACCTTAATAATATTAACCTGTTATGGTATTGAGTATGTTATTCTTTTAATATATTTTGAGTTATAGAGAGGGAGAAATTAATGCTAATTTTAGAAAATTTAAAAGAAATAAATGACGTAATAAAGGATTTGGCGGAATTCATTCAGAGGGATGAGACAGTAAAACCTGATTTTGAAGAATATATAAAAACTTTAGGTCAGAATAATGTCAATTTTCAATCTGCATGCTTCACTTATATATTTGAAAGAAATTTGAATAATAAAAGTATATTAATGCTCTATCTTGAAAATACTAAGAGCCTTTCTGCAGATGTTAAAAAAATTGTTAAAGCTCTAATGAAGTCTATTTCATCTATTTATGAAATAAAACGTGTTTTTCAGAACGGTTTTGAGCTCAATAATATAATAAACGAAAAAACGTACAATGTTGTTTCACTTGTAAAAATGGCAACATTTAGGGGGATAGGTGCAGGTCAGTATGTTGTAGCACGTATTTTTAAATTTGAGGAAGCTTATTATCTTCTTGAAATTTCAGGAGTTTTACCTGCAACAAGACGTGATGATGCTTTAAGATACTCTGTAGCAAAAATTATTCAAAATCCGGAACTTGTCTATCTTGATAACCCGCAGAAGCAAAAAGAGATTGAAAAAGAAATAAAGGTAATATACGATAAATTTGTAGACTTTTTTGGAACTGATGAGGTTGTTACCACTAACAAATTTGCGGATGATTTAATAGGTGCCTTCAATGATTTTTCTGAAGGCGGTGAAAAAGTTGATATTAAAGATAAAATTCAGACACCGGAAGTATATAAATTTTTCAATGTTTCTGAATTTAATAATTCTTATGAAAACTTTTTGGAAAATTCTCTGGGAGGATTTTCTTCACATAAAGAAACTTATGATGTAGGAATAATTTTTGATAAAGAGCTGGGGTTATATGCAGTTCCTTTCTATGAAACATTTAACAAGATTATTGAAAATTCTGATAATGTTGAAAATGCAAAAGAATGTGTAGAATTTTTCCTTAATAATGATAAGTTTTCAGCTAATATTATAAAAAGAATTGCTGATAAGCATGACAATTTTATGGATGTTGTCAACAAGCTTTTAGGAACTAACTATACATTTGATGAACTTTTAGAAACCTTCAAATCACGTTATCTGGAAAATAAAATCTTTTCATCAACAACTGTACTTTATAAATCAAAAGCTTTTTCAAAAACACTCGGTATTATAGAAGAGGATATTGAAAAACCTGATCTTCATGGCATTGATTTGAGTAAAGTCGGTCGTAATGATTTGTGTCCGTGCGGCAGCGGTAAAAAATTCAAAAAATGCTGCGGAGCAAATTTATAATAGCTCTTGTAAGGCTTTAGAACTCATTCCTATGATATTTTCAATGTCACCGGTGTGTGATTTTATATATCCGGCCGGCATTTCCTGAATACCATAAGAGCCGGCTTTATCAAAAGGTTTGTAATCATCTATATAGTTTTTAATTTGTTCATCTGTAAGATTTTCGAATGTTACATAACTTGTTGTAGAATTTTTCTTAAAATCTCCGGTCAGTGAATCTAATACAACAATACTTGTCACGACAGAGTGTGTTTTCCCTGAGAGTTTTTTGAGCATTTCAAAAGCCCCGTTATACCCTTCAGGTTTTCCGAGAATTTCTCCTTCAAGAACAACAACAGTGTCTGCACCTATAATTTTTGCCGGCTCATTTAAAAGAGGAATTACTGCTTTTGCCTTCTTATATGCCAGATTTTCAATAAAATCGTAAGAAAAAACCGTCGTCGTATGTTCTTCAATGTACGGTGACGGTATAATTTCATATTTAACTTTCATTTGTTCTATAATAGCGGCTCTTCTGGGAGAAGAAGATGCCAGAACGATTTTTCCCACCATTTGTTCTCACTTTCTTACGGTTATTATAACCGAAAAAAATGAGAACATAAACTTTTTAATATCTGGATGTTTTGTTGTATCTGGCACTTTTTGCATTAATAGCATAACATGCTATATTTAAGCGTTGTTTTAAATTCATCATATTTCTGTACATGCTGGCATAATCATTCATAGCATCCATCATTTTTTTAGGATCAACCATTGATTCCATATTATCATGATTGTCAACTTTTTCTTCCGCATATTTTTTTACCAGCAGCTGGTCAATGTAGTCCTCAGCACCTATTGCCATGGTGTATCCTCCCTAAATTTAATTGTATCCTATTGATTGGTGAGAAGTGATTAAACTTATCCTATATCCTATATATATACTAAGTATTTCTTTCCCAAAAAATTGCTTATTTTTACAAAATTAGTTAACATTTGTTAACATAATAAATGTTATGCTATAATAAATATATGGGAAGTATAAAAATTGTTTCGCCAGTTAAAAAACCTGAAGATATTGACGTTTTCGCAAAAGAAACATCTTGCAGGGATTATTATGTTTATCATAAAAAATTTTTAAATAACAATTTTGAATATGTAAACGAGTTTGTTGAGGCTGCAAGAAGAAACA
This sequence comes from Candidatus Gastranaerophilales bacterium, assembly GCA_944324015.1. GTDB lineage: Bacteria > Cyanobacteriota > Vampirovibrionia > Gastranaerophilales > Gastranaerophilaceae > Stercorousia. The sequence goes on along the minus strand of CALUUR010000011.1, from coordinate 17,720 downwards.
AGTGCGCAGTATATATTAATTTTAAGCATGATATAACAGAAGAAAATCTGCCTGAGATAAAAAAAATGCTTAAATTTTTAAAAACTGCAGGTATTGACGGTATATTTGTCAACAGTTTTGCGATTTTAGAGGCAATAAAGGTTTTTAATCTGCCGTTTAAGGTAATAGCGGATTCTTACTTTGATATTCACAATCTTGCGGGAATTGATTTTATAAATAATTTCCATAAAGTTGATGAAATAATCATAACTGAAGAAATATACATGAAAAATATTTCAAAGATTAAAAAGTACACAAAACTTCCGCTTGCCATAGACAGTGATAATCTTCCTTACTGTGCGGAAGATATAAAAAAATTGAAAGCCATAGACAGTGTAGTTATTAAGGGAAAATTCAACAATTCGGAAGAAATTCTGGAGGCAATAGAACTTATCCAGAAAATTCTTGATAAGCCAAAGCTTTTCAAACATCAAAAATTGCCGTTTAAGCATGTAAGAAAGAGCATTTACAGCACAAATCATTTTCTGGGAGTTGTTGTTAGCGCTGAAGGACAGGACTTTAAATTCAGCCGTAATATAAAGAACTTTGACTGGGATATAAAAAGTCCGCGGATTAAAAAGGATATTGATTATTCTAAAAAGGATATTTACCGCATTAATCTGCGATTGTCAGAACTTGCTCAATTGAAAGAACTTGAAAAATATATAAAAAAGACAGGTGTAAATCCCGTTTATTCTGTTGAATACGGTGAAATCCTTGCAACGCGCGATCTTGCCGCAAGCAGTTTTAAAGATATTATTACAAAAGTAAAAAAGTTCTGTGCAAAATACGGGATAAAATTCCAGCTTTCTACCCCGAGAATACTAATTGAGCGGGATTTTGACAGGGTTTATGAGTATGAAAAGCAGATTTTATTGGAAACTCCTGCACCGGATAGCCTTATAATTAACAATATAGGTTATTTTTGGACAGCGATAAATGATTCGGAAATAAATCATATTCCGATAGAAATCGGTCAGGGGATAAATTTGCTTAACAGCCTTTCCATAAAATGTCTGAATAATCTTGCACAGATTGATACCGTTGATTTTACATCGTTTTCGGATATTGAAAGTACAATAAAGACTATCAAAAAGATAAAAAATGATATTCCTAACCGAAAATATACAATTGCAGGCAATATAAGGGTTCCAAGCCTCGGGCTCTGCCCGTTAAATAATGACAGTGCAATTATCTCAAGGCTTTCGTGTAAGGCTCCATGTCATAGGGGCGGATATGCACTCCATGATCCTTCGTTAGATAAAGTTTTTCCGTTTACATGCGACGGTTTTTGCAGAATGCATATGTTTGAGGACAAAATTCTGGAGCAGTTTGACAAGGTTGAAGAACTTTATAAAGCGGGGGTTAATGAATTTGTATTTGATTTCAGTGCGTTGAATGCGAAATTTGTTCCTGTGCTGTTGAATAAATTCTTTGCGGAGTGAACTTAACTACCCTCTCCCCTGCGCCTCCCCCGAGAGAGGGGAAAATAACCCTATTTTTGAAATAAAATAGCGTCATTGCGGACCAGATCCGCAATCGCAAAACGATTGAATCTTGCTACCCACCCCTAGCCCTCCCTGATAAGGGAGGGAACAACACACAAAACCGGCCTGTGAAAATTCACAGACCGGTTTATATACAATCGTTAAGATTTTATTCTGATTATTTACCGTACAATACAGCTTTAGCAGCTTCTGTAGAAGGCAATACTGATGTATCAAAGAATTCTACAGGATAAATATCTGTCGGGTTAGATACTTTACAAGGATTGCTGCCTGTATCACAAGCTACAACTTTGTTAGGTCCTTTAGTACCGTTAACATCTACAAAACCTGAACAAGCCGCTCTTTTTGCATTCCAATCAGCGACAATTGTTGTATCTTTTGTACAGTTAGTAGCAGTAGCCGGATCATAGCTGAACATAATACCGTCATTAAAGAACAATGTTACGTTAGCTGCAGGAACATCTTCAGCAATACCGTGTAATGAACCGTCAATACCTGCTACAATAGTATAATCATCACCATCACCAATAGGATCCTGTCCTGTTGTTGCAGTTCTAACAACATTCATACGTGATTTTAAGATTTTTTCAATTGTGTAATTAGTACCATCAACATCACCAAAGTCAACTTCATCTAAAGCAACGTTAAGAGTAATAGCCTGTGATAAAGCTGATAAAGCTTTTTTGTAAGCAGCTTTGTACTGAGCGCCCTGAGTAGAGTTCATCAATGTAGGCATAGTCATTGCAGCTACAACACCGATGATACCTAAAGTAATCAACACTTCTGCGAGTGTAAAGCCGAATCTTTTTGTCATAATCTTTTCACCTTTCTTTTTTGTAAAACTTTCTGATTTCTCAAAATGCTTTACGCTTTTATCTCTCTATCCTAAATTATTATTCCTCGAATCTTTTCTTAAGTTGTGGATATGCATAAAAAACTTTTGAAAAATCTTTTTGTATTTTTATTTTAAATTATGTTTCAGAAAATGTCAATAGCTTTACAAAAATTATTAATTAATTTTAACTAATTCTAAAGGATTAGAAAATGAAAAATCATACGAATGGATGAGATTTCGCCCCTCTTTCCCTGCCCCTCCCCCGAGGGTGGGGAATATAACACCCTATTCTTGAAAAAAAATAACGTCATTGCGGACTAGATCCGCAATCGCATAATCATTGAAGTTTGCTACCCTCTCCCCTAGCCCCTCTCCCAGGAGAGGGGTAATAAGCTTCGTTCTCTCTCCTTAGGAGAGAGTTAGAGAGAGGGTGAAACAAATCTTTTCGGCTTTTCTGTTTACTCTCTCCCCCAGCCCCTCCCCCGAGGGAGGGGTAATAAGCATCGTTCTCTTCTCCGGTCCCTCTCCCAGGAGAGGGGTAATAAGCTTCGTTCTCTCTCCTTAGGAGAGAGTTAGAGAGAGGGTGAAACAAATCTTTTCGGCTTTTCTGTTTACTCTCTCCCCCAGCCCCTCCCCCGAGGGAGGGGTAATAAGCATCGTTCTCTCCTCCGGTCCCTCTCCCGAGAGAGGGGAAAGTAAACACACAAAAAAACGGCGGGGTGAAAACTCCGCCGACAAAAAGATTCGAACTTTTTTTAGCGTCATTCCGTGTTTGACACGGCATCGCATAATTGCTTCAACTTTGCGATTGCGGATCTAGTCCGCAATGACGTTTTTAGCTTTGGCTGTCTCGCTCGTTCGCGTTTAACGGCAATTCCGCATTTTGCCTTATGTGATTGCATCCCAACGGCAAAAGCGCTCCAGCCTCAGCTCACTCGCGCTATTTACCGTACAATACAGCTTTTGCAGCATCAGTTGACGGTAATACAGATGTGTCAAAGAAGTATACAGGATAAATATCTGTCGGGTTAGATACTTTACAAGTATCACCACTGTTCGCATCGCAAGCTACAACTTTGTTAGGTCCTTTAATACCATTAACATCTACAAAGCCTGAGCAGTTTTTCATGTTGTCACTATCTGCTCCCCAATCACCATCATTGACGGATTCGTCTTTTGTACAATTATAAGCTTTAGTCGGATTATAGCTGAACATAATACCATCATTCATAAATAATGTTACGTTATTCTCTCCAACTGCGACACCGTGAACTTCATTATCAATGCCAGGATTGATTGAATATTCTGCAGCTGCTAAAGCAGCTTCAGAACCAACACCTGCAGCTCTAACAACATTCATCCGTGATTGTAATATCCCGGCAATTGTATAATTGCCGCCATCTGTAACATCACCAAAGTCAACTTCTTCTAAAGCAACGTTAAGAGTAATAGCCTGAGACAGAGCTGATAAAGCTTTTTTGTAAGCTGCCTTGTACTGAGCGCCCTGAGTAGAGTTCATCAATGTAGGCATAGTCATTGCAGCTACTACCCCGATAATACCTAAAGTAATCAACACTTCTGCGAGTGTAAAGCCTAAACTTTTTTTCATAATCTTTTCACCTTTCTTTTTTTGTAAAACTTACTCTCTTTAACTACTCTATGTTATTGTTCAATTTTACGCGTACATATAATAGTTTTTATAAAACTAATTATTGTACACTTATTTTAAACTATTTTTCAGTGATTGTCAAGGGGTATTGAGAGTTTATTACGTAATTTAAATTAAAAAACGTGATAAGGTGACTTATTTTTATGCCCAAAAAAGAGTATGATATAACCTTATGGAAAACAAAAAATTATTAGGAAAACGTATTAAAGAAATCAGAAAATTCAGAGGGTTTACACAGGAGCAGTTATCGGAAATGATTGATATTGAGACCTCTTCTTTATCAGGAATTGAGTCAGGAAGATTTTTCCCTTCTCTGCATGTGCTGGATAAAATAGCATCTGTTTTAGACGTTGAGCTTGTTGAGTTTTTCAGGTTCTCTTCCGTAGATATCCCGAAGGATTTGGATAAAGAAATTTTGAGTATAATTGATAAACAAAGCGAAAAAAATAAGCAGATTATATATAAGTTTTTAGTTGCAGCTTTTTCTGTTATAGGGTGAGGATAGTTACCCTCTCCCTCAACCCCTCTCCCTAGAGAGGGGGATGAATATGCCTTCCCTCAATAATGAAGGGAAAATAACCCCCTATCCTTGAAAAAATAGCGTCATTGCGGACCGGATCCGCAATCGCAAAGTTGAAGCTTGTTACCCTCTCCCCTAACCCCTCTCTAACAAGGGAGGGGAGATGAATGGTTGAAAATTTAATTCACTCATGGTATCATCTGTTTTGTTGATATATAAGAAGAAGGGGTAATTAGTAATTATGACTTGTGTATTAGAAAATAAGTCTAATGTTTTAGACGAAAAAGCAAAAAAGACTATTCGTAAAGCATTAAAAGTGTTGGGCAAAAAAAATCTCGCATTTATTATGCACAGCGGAAGTTTTCCGTCAGCTCAGAATCAGAATACCGGATTTGGCAGCATTAACAGCGATGGCGGTAAAGAGTTTATTGAATACGCTTCGGGACTTTTTGACGCAATACAGCTTGGGCCTGCAGGCAAGACAAAGTCCTGCGATTCTTCTCCGTACACCGGTACAATATTTTCAGGCAATCCGTTGTTTATCGATTTGAAAGAACTTACAACAAAAGCATGGGGGAAAATTCTTTCCGAAGATACTTACAACAGAATTGTGGCTGAAAACCCTAACAAAGACGTAAATAAAACAGCTTATTCTTATATTTATAAACAGCAGGATGAAGCTTTGCAGGAAGCATGGAATAATTTTAAAGCCAATCCTGTCAAAAAACTTGAAAAAGAGTTTAAACAATTTAAGTCAGAAAACAGTTTCTGGTTAGACAAAGACGCTCTTTATGAAGCTTTATCAATAGAACACGGTAATGATTACTGGCCTTTATGGAATTCCGAAACTGATAAAAATCTTTTTAATCCTTCATCTATTGAACAGCAGATTGAGTTCGGAAATCGTATTAAAGAAATCGAAAGCAAGTATTCGGATGAAATTGAAAGATATAAATTTATACAATTTATATTAAGCAAGCAGAATGAAGAAACAAGAAAATTTGCTGAAAAACATGATATAAAAATGATTGCGGACAGACAGGTTGCTTTTTCTGACCGCGATACATGGGCTTATCAGTCATTGTTCTTGAAAGGATGGTGTCTGGGATGTCCGCCTGATTATTTCTCAAAAGACGGACAGGCATGGGGCTTCCCTGTTATGGATCCGGAAAGGCTTTACAATGCTGACGGTTCTCTGGATGACGGCGGAATTCTGCTCAAAAATCTTTATAAAAAAATGTTTAAAGAAAACCCCGGCGGTGTAAGAATTGACCACATTGTGGGACTTATTGACCCCTGGGTGTACAAACAGGGCAAAAAACCGAAAATTGAAGAGGGGGCAGGCAGATTATATTCTTCTCCAGAGCATCCTGAACTTTCTAAATATGCGATTGCAAAATTGGAAGATTTGGATACCGAGCTTACCGCAGATAAGGAAAAAAGAGTTAAAAAGCTTACGAAACAGCAGATAAAAGATTACGGCAGGCTTATTGAAAAAATAGTTATTGCTGCTGCTAAAGAAGAAGGACTTGATAAAGACGCAATTGTCTGTGAAGATTTAGGGACTTTAACAAATCCTGTTGCTTCTGTTATGAACACTTACGGGCTTCAGGGAATGAAGTTAACCCAGTTTGTCGAAGCTGACAAGCCGGAAGATCCTTACAGATGCTGTAATATCGGTAAAAAATGCTGGGCAATGGTCGGAACTCACGATAACGAGCCGATAAAAATGTGGGCTGATCAGAATATTCACACGCATGTCGGTTATCTTCATGCAAAAAATCTTGTTGATGATTTGTTTGCGGAAGCTGATAATAAAGATGATATTATCGTAAGACTTACGAATGATGCTGAATTTTTGGCGCAAACAAAGCTTGTTGAACTTTTTGCATCTGCTGCCGAAAATATTCAGATTTTCTTTACTGATTATTTCAATGTGTATGATGTTTATAACAGACCCGGAACATCAGGTGATGCAAACTGGAGCTTAAGACTTCCCGATAATTATAAAGAATTGAATGCAATAAATCTTGCAAATATCCTCAAACTGGCTATTCTTGCAAGAGGGCATGAGTTTGCGGGAAAAAATAAGAAAGTAATTGAAAAATTAGAGGAAATCATATAGAATAAACAGGGTTAATATCCGTCAAAGCAGGCATATTAACCCTATAATTTTCTAAGGGGTATTAATGAAAAAGTTTTTGATAGCATTATGTTTACTGACTAATATAGGGATTGCAATTGCTGCAGAACCAGCAAAGCCTTACGAACCTTCGACTGAAGCAAAGCTTCAATACAATCAGGGAGTTGATTATTACAAAGTCGGACAGTATGACCAGGCAATGGCCGCTTTCAGACAGGCAATCAGTCTTGATCCTAACTATATCGATGCATATTACAATCTCGGTTCAATTCTTGAATATTTAAGGCAGGATGAGGCTGCGCTCGCTGTATTTAAACAGATTATGGTGAGGAAACCTGATGATTACGAATCTGTTTACAAAGCTGCAAATTTAAGCTACAAATTGGGCTTTACGGATAAAGCAAAAACCTATTTGTCCATAATTCCTCCCGAAAGCAGCATTTATGCAAGTGCTCAGGCTCTTGCTTCAAATTTAAATACTGATATGCAGACTATTAAAACCGAAAAAGCAAAAGAGATTAATCCGCCTAAAATTGAACAGACAAACGGAATGTACAATGATATTCCTAGTCCTACAGGGGTTACAACCGATAATAACGGAAACATTTATGTGGCATGTTTTTCTGATAATATGATTTATAAAATTTCTCCTGACGGTAAAAAAGTTATTTTTATAAAAACTCCGAAATTAAACGGCCCTATTGCGATGGTCAGCGATTCTGCGGGAAATATTTATGTTTCAAATTACAACGCTGATAATATTATAAAAATTTCTCCGACAGGTGAAATTACAACTCTTGTTTCAAATGTTAAAAAACCTTACGGAATGCATATAAACGGTCAATTGTTGTTTGTTTCTTCACAGGGTTCAAATTCGGTGTTGAGATATAAGCTGTAATTCTATTCCTTCACACCGCCCTGCAAGATGTCGGAGATAAAATATTTTTTTCCGAGCAGAAAAACACCGATTACCGGTATTGTACAGATAACGGAACAGGCGAGAAGTTCACCCCACTGAGTAATTTCTCGGAAACTTCCTTTGTAAACCGCAAGTCCGACCGGAAGTGTACGCATACTTTCCGAGTTTGTAACAATTAACGGCCACATAAAGCTGTTCCAGCTTGTTACAAATGTGAATATTGCAAGAGTTGCTACAGCCGGCAGAGCAAGAGGCAGCGCGATTTTAAAAAATGTTTGAAACAGGTTGCAGCCGTCAATTTTTGCCGACTCTTCCAAATCTTTAGGAAGCCCCAGAAAATACTGGCGCATTAAAAATATTCCGAAACCACCGAACAGTGCAGGAAGGATTAGTGCCTGATATGTATCTATCAAATGCATCTCTCTCATTAAAAAGAAAAGAGGTATTATATTAACCTGAGGCGGAATCAGCATGGTTATCAAAATTAAAAGAAAAAGTCCGTCCCTGTATTTAAAATTCATTCTTGCAAAGGCATAACCGGCAAGAGAAGCAAAAAGTACCTGACCTATTGTTGTAATTGTTGCTACTAAAAGACTGTTAAAAAAATATATACTTAAAGGTATATCTTTAAAAACGTTTTTGTAATTTTCTATAGTTAAATTTGAGTGAAAAATTTTTCCTGCGTTAGAGAAAATTTCGCTGTTATTGACAAATGATAGATTAACCATTGCCAGAAAAGGATATAACATGCTTATAGCAATTAAAATAAGTGTTAAATAGCCTAAAAATACACTTAACTTTCTCATAAGTCTATTATATTACAAAATATAACAGAGCAAACATAACGCAGAGGGAAAGTGAACTTAAAACGAACCATGTATGCATTACGGGGTGCTGGTAATCCCAGATTTCTTTTAATGTAGTTGCAGCATTTTCAATTGTTTGCATAATCTTTATTCTCCAATAACATATAAAATCTTTATATTTATATCTTATGCATTAATCATTTTTGGACATCACCTAATCGGTTGATTATTTGTATTCTTTAGGATAATATACATCTATGCAGAATGTAGAACTTTTGATGCCGGCAGGCAATCTGGAAAAGCTTGAATATGCCGTAAGATACGGCGCTGATGCAGTTTACCTCGGAGTTGTGGATTTCAGCCTTCGTGCAATGAGAAAAGGCAGTCTTATAACTATGGAAAATTTAAAGCAGGCTGTTGATTTGGCTCATTCACTGGGGGCAAAGGCTTATGTGACAATAAACATATTTGCGTTTAATAACGATATCAAGCAATTAGAAGCTTGTCTTGATAGATTTAAAGACGCAAAGCCTGATGCATTTATTGTCAGCGATTATGGTATTTTAAACTTAATAAAACGTAATATTTCGGATGTGGATCTTCATATAAGTACACAAACCAATACTTTGAATTATGAAAGTGTTAAGTTTTGGAAAGATTTAGGTGCGAGCAGGGTAATTCTTGCACGGGAACTGCCGATAGCAGATATTGCTGAAATAAGACGTCAGGTGCCGGATATAGAGCTTGAATGCTTTGTACACGGTGCACAGTGTGTATCTTTTTCAGGTAGATGCCTGTTAAGCGATTATTTTTCAAAGGGAGAAAGAAAGGCAAACCATGGGAATTGTTCACAGCCATGCAGATGGAGTTACAAACTTGTTGAAGAAACCAGACCGGGTGAATTTCTCGAAATTAATCAGGATGATAGAGGTTCGCATATATTAAGCCCGAAAGATTTATGCCTTGTAAATCAGCTCCCTCAATTGATTGATGCGGGTGTTGATTCGTTTAAGGTAGAGGGAAGAACAAAAAGTCTTTACTATGTATCTGCTGTTGCAAAGACTTACAGGCAGGCAATTGATGAAGTTTTGAAAAATCCTTCTGCGGATATGGAAAAATATTTTACAGAGCTTCAAAAAGTCGGAAACCGCGGTTATACTACAGGGTTTGCACTCGGAGATAATAATGGAGAAAGCTACAGCTATGATATTTCAAAAGGTCTTGCGGGTGCAGATTTTTTGTGCGAATTTCAAACGCGCCGGCAAGATAATATACAATCTGCTGCCGATGGAAATTATTACTTTGTAAAGATTAAAAATAAAATGCTTCTCGGAGATGTTGTAGAAATTATTACGCCCGATGAGCAATTTACAGCAGCGGTAGAAGGTATTAAAAATGAAAACGGAGAGGAGTTGCCGTTAGGGAATACAAATGATGATATTTATATTAAATTTTCTCAATCACCCAAAGACCCGAAATATGCCCTTGTTCGAACAATAGGAGTAAAAAATGTTCATTAAACCGGATTATGATTTAAAAAGTATTTATGATATAGATCTTGAGGAACTTAAAAATCAGGGTATAAAGGCCTTGTTGTTTGATTTGGACAGTACTCTTATGGGTTCCAGAACAGGGTGCTATACCGAAAAAACTCTTGAATGGCTCAGGCATGTAAAGAAGGATTTTTTTGTGGGGGTTGTATCAAATAACAATAATCCTGCTTATATGGCTAAAGTTCTTGCATGTTCGGATTTTCCTGTTGTGTTTGAGGCTCATAAGCCGGATGTGAAAGTCGCGGGAGAATTTATGAAACAGTATTCCTTGACACCTGAAACAACCTGTTTTGTCGGTGACAGACCTTTGACGGATGTTATGTGCGGGAAAAATCTCGGATGTACAACTATTCTTGTTGATTCTATTACTGCTGATATTGAAAAGCCTATTGTCAGATTTGCCAGATGGCTTGAAAGATGCAGTGTTAAAAAATCTTAATATATTATTGATATATAACAAAAATTTTTTTCACGTATTTTAATATTTTTATTAAATTATAAACGAAAGGTAAGTGCAGCATGGCAATTGTTATAACTGATAACGGACAATATAAAACAGCAGGATTTTGGACAACAGCAGGAGCTGTTATTGTTGGTTCTGCCGCTCAAAGTGCGGTTGCAAATTCTCATAAATGTATTGCGCAGCCTATTTTGAAAAAAATGCAAGAAACATCTCAAAGTTGCGATAATAAAACATTAAGGGCAGCAATAAATGATGCATTTACTAATTCTAAATTGTCTCAAAACAGTGTGGAACTTCTGGATGTAAAGCAGCTAAAAAATAATAATACCGGTGAATTAGCTGCAAATAAAAAATTACACGAAGCAATATCAAATTCATTGCCAAAATTTTTAAGAGAAACAACTTACGGTAAACTTGTTGTAAAAGTACTTGAAAATACATTTAAAGCAGGTAATAATGCTGCATATTTATTTAAAACAAAGAAAATAGCTATTAATATTGATAAATTAGGAACTTCAGCTTTCCATGAGATGGGACATGCTATTAATCATAATCAGAGTAAAATCTGGAAAGTCGCGCAGGGAATGAGAGTCCCTTCCCAGATTACAGGCATAGTATTTGGTTTGACTGCGTTATTAAAGCGTAAAAAACTTGAGGGCGAACAACCTGTCAATACTTTTGATAAAGTGACTACATTTGTTAAAGATAATGTAGGCAAACTTGTTCTGGCCTCGTTTGTTCCTATTGTGTCTGAAGAATTAATGGCAACATACAGAGGAAATAAAATGGCTAAAAAATTATTACCTTCTGAAATGTTTGCAAAAGTCAAAAAGACAAACAGGCTTGGTGCAGTTACATATCTTTCTGCTGCGCTATTAACAGCTCTTGCGTCTTATTCCGCTTCAAAGGTACGTGATAAAATTGCAGAACCGACTCTTGTCAAAAATGTTTCTTAAATATTAATTTGAATTGTAACTAAAAATTTATATATTATAAAAATAATTAATATTTATTATAAAATTTTTATGGTTTTCTGAGGTGTTAAGATGAAAGTGTATTCTGTAAAAAATGGTGTAAATACGTTATGTTTTATGGGAAATGATACGAAAAAATCTTCCAAACATGGAAAAACCAAAACTATAGCTGCTGCCGCTTTAGGTGGAATAATATCTTCAGTTTTGGTTTATAAACTTTCTCGTCCGACTCCCAAAGCTTGCTCTGATTGTGTAAAATCTATTGCCGAAGGGTTATCAGCTTTATCTACAGAAAAAGTCGCTCCAAAATCTCTTTCTTGTGTAATGGATAAGAACGAATTTTTAGAGGTAATTTCTTCTCTGAAGGAAGGGAACTATCGTTATTCTGCAGAAAATATTAAAAATTTTGGATTTCTGGCAGACTTTCATATGCATACTATACATTCTGACGGTAAGATAAGTGTTCCTCAATTATTAGAAGAAATTTCTGAATATTCTAATAATCTATTTAAAAGAACCGGTAAGAAATTTATGTTTTCTTTGACCGATCATGATAGTGTTGAAGGAGTAAAAGAAGCGCTAAGTATTATTGAAAAAAAACCTGAAAAATATAGAAATATAAAATTTATTCCCGGTGTGGAATTAAGTTTTTCGCATAGAGCTCCTAATGAAAAAAATCCATTTGAAATTTCGGAAGTTTTAGCTTATGGTATAAATCCTTTTAAATTTGATAAATTTTGTAAAAATTTACAGCAAAAACGAAGTAATTGTATTGATAAAATGTTAGATGATATCTGTAAATTAATACCTCTTACAAAATTTAGCAGGCATGAACTTATAGAGTTTTACGAATTAAATCCTGAATGTATAATGATGAATTCTCACTGGCAGGTTTTTCATTATGCACAGACTAAACATGCTCTTACAATTCAGGCATCCCGAAAAGGGGTTAATCCTGAAATATTTTATGCTGAAACAATGAAAAATATTGATATAAAGCAAAGGAATGTATCATATTTAAAGCAAAACAATTTGTTAGACCATGATATTAATGAATCAGATATTATTAGTAATATAAGAGAAAAATACCATCCTAATATTATCAATGGCAAATTTGTTACTCCGGCAGAAAGTAAATTTTCAGATATTATAGATGCTTTAAAAGATGATGGAAATGTTATTCTGGCATTTGCTCATCCGTATTTTACTGCAAAAAAAGTTAATAATCCTATTACTGTATTAAATGACTTTATAAATAATTCAAAAGGTCTGCTTCAACTTTCTGAAGGTTATCATCAAGCATATCCGGCAGATGTGAATATGGATGAGGTTAAAAAAGTTAACGGATATTTAAATAAGCTTATGCAAATAGGCGGTTCAGACAATCATAAGGAAGTATATATACTGTAAGCACTTGTTTAAAATATTTGGATTATTAATCCGAAAATAATACTTATAGATAAAAGAATACCGATAATTTTCATTGTATCTTTGATATTAGAGTTGTGTCTGAATAAAATCAGAATTCCAAGTCCGGCATTTGCTAAGAGTCCCGCCATTACTGCGCCGAAACTTATTGATCCTTTTATTAAAAGCATTGTTAGCGCAATAGATACGGCACAGTTCGGAATTAAACCTATAAACGCCGTAATAACCGGTTCAAGTATTTTTATTTTTCCGAAAATTGCATGAAGTGTAGAATGTTCTGCATATAAAGCAATTACAAAGTTAAGTAAAATCGTAATAACCAGAATAAATACAAAAATATTCAATGTGTGTTTGACAGGGTGAATTATTAATTCTCTTTTTCTTTTGTGTGAAACGCTGTGCTTGCAGCAGCCTTCATGTTCTTCTTTATCAATTTCATTATCTGTTTCTTCCGCAATAGGAATATATTTATTATCTTTAAGGATAAAATCAATTAAGTATCCTGCACAAATTCCAATCACAAGCTTAATCCCTATTATCGGCAGCACAAAGTGAGTTTGTTCCGGAGCGGCAAGAAGTATCGGGATGGCTTCATCAGATGTTGCCAGATAAATTGCGATAAGCGTTCCTTTTGTAATGAATTTTCTAATATAAAGTGTACTGGCAATAACCGAAAAGCCACATTGCGGAATAATTGCGGCAAGACTTCCTATTATCGGCGAGGCTTTTTCCGTATTCTTCATAAAATTATTGATTTTTTCGGAATAAAAATATTCAATAAATTCTATAAATAAAAAGACGATAAATAATAAAGGCAGGACGTGAAAACTGTCTATAATTGCGTCACAAAGCCAGTCGGGCATCCCAAAGTTTTCTACAAACGTATCAAAGCCCGAAAACATATTTTCGTTAATTGAATTTATTTTGTTTAGAATATCTATCAGCATAATTTTATAATAATATAAACAAGCCGCTATAGAGCTTGATCCTTTCCTATTTTTTTCTGTTTGTGTTTAGTTTCTTTTTCATCGCATCCGAGAACTCTGTTTAAATGATGAATAAGTTCATCTGAATGGTATTGAATAGCATGCTCGGATCTGTGATGAATATCGACTAAATGATAATGCATAGCCATTTCTACATGTATAAGTGCAATATTGTAGTTGTACAAAGAATTTATGTATTCCGAAAGTGCCTGAATATATTCTTTTCTGGCATTTTGAAGAGCAACATAATTAAGCTGGTTTGATTTGTACTGCGTTTCGACAAGTTTTAAATTTTCAAGCGACTGCTCGGTTTCGATTCTGGCTGTAGGTATTTGATTCTGCGCTTTTTCAACATTGTTTAAAGCTTTTTTTACTTCGAAATATAAATCTTTTTTGAAGAGTAAAATTTCATTGTCCGCAAGATTAACCTGTGCATCAGCCCCTTTAATGTTGTGTTTTAACTCCATTAAATTTACCGTTGAATTCAGGTTTACACCGACATGGAAACTGTTATTGTTTGTCTGGTTTGTATGGTTCAGACCGTATCCAGCATTTGCCGTAAGGTCCGGTAAATATGTTTTTTTTATATAAATCAAGGATTGCTCCATTGCCTTTTTGGTTGAAATCAGTACGTTCAAATCGGGACTGTTATCATAAGCAATCTGTACCGCTCTATCCACCGGGAATGTAAATGTCTCAGGCATGAATGGGATAGATTCGCCTTGTTTTTCTCCGTAGGCAAAATCATTGTTATAGGCAAAGGTATATGTATCTTTAATGTCATAATCAGGCTGGTTATCAAGATACATGGAATTGTTTAAATCAACTTTAGCATTTTTATAATTGTTTTGGGCTTCTATAAGTTTAATTTTGGCGTTACTTAAATTTAATTCTGCGGTTGTAAGATCTGTTTTGTTCTTGCTTTTTGCAAGTTTTACGAACTTTTCATTAATTTTAACATTATTTTCTGCAACCTCAAGCATTGCTTTGGATTTTAAAAGGTTATAATACTTTTCTTTAACATCAAAAAGAGTTGAACAAAGGCTGTCCATAAATTCATACTCTGCCCCTATTTTATAAAATTCTTCCATTTTTATGTAGGCAGTTGTTTTTCCGAAATTCCAGATTAGTTTGTTAACAGTTACGCCGATTGTAGGTAATTCTCTGTAATGTGAAAAGTAATAGGTATTATCGGAGTTATTTTCGTTATAAAAACCTGCCCCCGCATTGATAACAGGGAAATATTGAGATTTAGCGATTCCTACATTGCTTTTTGCGATATCAAGGTTATATTTTTGACGTCTTATTTTCGGGCTGTTTTGAAATGCAGCGGCAACACAATCTCCTATAGAAAGAGTCATGCCGTCTTTAACTTCTATAGGTCTGAATAGTTCCTCTTCATCTTCAATAGCCATAGCCTTTCCAGACGTAAAAAATATAAAACAGACAAGCAGAAGGCTTAATATTTTTCTAATTCTCATATCTTAATTATACAACATTTGTCAAGTCAAAGTAGCAAAAATTAATGTTTATGAGTTTTAAAAAGGTATGCAAGTAAGTAATAATAATAATAAATATACCCCGCATTTTCAAGCTATTCCGGTGGCAAAAGTAAAAACCCCTCAAGCTGAAATTACATTGTTACAACTTGATAAAAAAGCGGATAATACGATATTAGAAAATTTACAGTCATTATTTTTACCGGATAATATATTAGACAGATTCCCGAATACATTGAAATCTGCAATGCGTGAATTTATGAAAAATGCTTTAGCATCGGTAAGTAAAGATGGTGTCAAAGGTGTGTTATCTGCAAAAGACGGGGTACCTACAGGACTAGTAACATATAAAGTCGATAAATCTGAAAATGCAATTTATATAGATTATCTGGCTTCCTGGGTTCCCGAGAGTGCGAAAAAAATAAAAAATAACGGGAAAATGCTTGTAGACCATGTTTATCAGGAAGCTATCCATAGCGGTATTTCAAGTATAACTCTTACTCCCGGGTTTAATTCCTTGATGTTTTATAAAAAATTAGGATTTAAACCATCTTCTTCGACAATATCAATAGATGCTAAAGAGATAAAAGAGCAGGTGCAGAAATTAAAGAAAACATTTTTATATGAAAAAATAAATTATGGTAAATCTATAGATTTAAAATTTTAATTAATACAGCTAAAATTGAAAACTAATCCTTTATTGGTATTGGAGGAATATAATATGTATAACCAACATATGCTTGGAAATTCCCAATATAGTCATTTAATACAGGATAGTTAGTAATATTATTATAGGTTACACTGATACTTTTGTTAAAAAAGTCGAAACTTGGTTTGACCACGTAGCTCATGTTGCTTTTTATACAAAAGAAGGGTAAACTATGGTCAAAGCACATCATAATTTTCACGCTTGCAATGGTTATTATAATAAAACATTAGAAAGCCAAATGGCAAGACTCAAAGGAGGAAGAAGGACTCCAGAAAGAATAATTTATGATTTTAATTATGATACAAAAGAATTGTTAAGAGGCAATGCAGAGTTTATTAAATTAACTCCACAACCTAGAGATTGCACGGCATATCGTGGTATAAGTCGTTATATTGGAGAAGCTAGACAAGATTTTGACGTAATAAATGACGTAAAAGTTTGTGATATAATAACTCCAACTAGGGGATATGCGGCACATTATAAATTTGGACATTAATCGGACTCAGAATTTTCTTTGATTTTGCAAGTCTTTATCCTAATTTAAAAATGTTCTTTGTAATTTTATGTCCTAATAAAGTCCGATTTCGTCCAATTTGATTTTTTATAATCAAGCAACTCCCGACCATATGTAATTTAGTGTTGTTGGGCAAATATGCCCAACCGACAATTTATTTTATATGTAAAAGAACACATGGTTTGATTATTTGTTCCACATGGTTTGATTATTTTAGACAAATTAAGTTTTGTAACAATAAGGCAATTTATTCGTAATAAATCACTTAATATAAATATACAGGGGAAATAAGGGAAAAAGATTATGATACGTATAGGGGCAATTTTAAATGCCGGGAAAATCATTACTAAAACTTTGTCATCTGCAACAAAAAAGGGCAATGCAACTAATGCTATTTTGCATTCAGCACAAACTGTTTCTCAGGGAATTTCCAGAACCAATAAAGTATATTTGGATAGAATAAATAAAATTCCTGTAAAAGGAGTAAAATCGGAGGAACAATCTATTTTGGATATGTTAAAGAATTCAATGTATGATTTGTTAGGAAAAACAAAAGGGAAAGCAGAACTCCCTAAAGAAATCAGGTTTGAATATTGTAGAAATGAAGGAATCAGAAAACAAGGTGTTGCCAATGTTTCCCGGGATAATGTTTTACATGTAAATAGAGATTATTTCGAAAATATAGATAGTAATATTCAAGAAAATTTAAAAAGTTTTATGGATTTAGGTTTGATTACTAAAGATAAGAATGGAAAATATAAAATAGCAGATTTTCTTAGAAATACTAAGAGTGAAATTTTTGAAAGAAGATTAAATGAGTATAATAAAAATTGGCCTATAGATTATAAATTTAAATTTCATCGTACAAGTATGAATTACTATGCTAATTTGACTAATCAAGCAAGAAAGCATCCTTTGATCATGTTGGAAAATATTATGAAAACAGGTGACAATGCAAATCTGTTAAAATGTTGCGGTATGTATAAAACAAGAACAGAAGTTGCTAAAATGACAACTCAAGAACAGTATAAATACCTGCAGGAGATTTTTCAGAAGTATCCTGACATTGGAAAACGTATAGTTATACCTGAGAATACTGCTTTAATTACAACTCCAAATTATGTGTTTCATCATGAGTTAGGGCATATTAATCAT